>NZ_AP027057.1 GCF_027924965.1 Limnohabitans sp. TEGF004
CCCACTACCCGTCGAACGCATTGCCGCCCTCCCCCACCCCTTGGATGGACATAATGGGCGCAATAGAGCCAGTGTTTTTTGTTTTATCCAAGCCCGCAACGACCTTGAGGCCATTCGTGCTTACCTTGAGAAATTCAGAAATCAGCCCAACACCCAACGAGCCTACCAACGCGAACTTGAGCGGCTTTTGCTTTGGTGCGTGATTGAGCGCAAAACTGCCCTCTCTTCGATGTTGGTTCACGATTGCGAAGCCTACAAGGACTTTTTGGAGTCACCCTCCCCTACCTTTTGCGGACCACGCGATAAGCGCTTGTCGCCCCGCTGGAAGCCTTTCACTGGTCCCTTATCCCCCGCCAGTCAACACCAAGCCGTGCAGATCATCCGTGGGGCGTTTTCGTGGCTTCAAGACGTTCGCTACCTTGGGGGAAATCCATGGACCGCCGTATCCGACCCTCGTCGAGAGAGACAGATCACCCCCTTAAGGCTAGACCGCGCCCTGCCCTCCTCATTGTGGGGAAAAGCATGCGCTGCGCTCGACCATCATTGCAAACCGGATGATGCCAAACAAGTTCGAATTGGCCGTGCTGCGATTTTGATTCTTGGCGACTCAGGACTTCGGATCAGCGAACTCTCCAGCGCACAAGTCAGCAACATAAGACAAAGCCCCGATGCAGATGTTCTGCTTTTGGACGTTCTTGGCAAAGGACTTAAATGGAGAACGGTTCCAATCAGCCCTCGAGCTCACGCTGCACTTAAGGATCATTGGCTGGATCTACCAGACACTCCCGCAAACCTGCTCAACCCAATCTCACGGCCAAGCACAAAAGCTAGCACAGCCAAGACGGCATCTGGATATGCTTCACGCGCTCTTGCTCGCGTGATTGGAAAAACGCTCCACACGATCAGTGGTGACCCAGAATTCACCCCTGATGAAATGATCAAACTCCGAACAACAAGTGCCCACGCGTTTCGTCACACCTTCGGGATGCACGCAGTTCGGTCTATGAAACTGAACTCAGTTCGTGAGATTCTTGGACACGAAAGCATTGACACCACATCGATTTACAGCCGCGAGGAAGAGCGGGAGTTATCACTCGATGCCCATAAATTTTTCAACGAACCCAAGACCTAGACCTAACATTTCCGAACCTTTACGAATTATTCGCAAGCCTTCGTAACCTCTAGACAACCCAACATGTCATCGAGCAGGCCAACAGCTTGCGTTAAGTGTCCAGCTTTTACCACCCGTCCGGTACAGTACCGCACCAAAAACAAAAGGGCCTTACGGCCCATTTGTTTATTCAATCTTCCTACTGAGCCAACTCGCTCAGGAAAGTCTGGAGCTTTGCAGGCTTTCCTTCACTTAGGACATCTGGAAATTCGACGACAAGAGCGCCTGATCTTGCTTCGGCAACCGTAGCAAAAGCCCCCTTTTCCCATGAACTTCAAAACCTGCAACGTTGCCATTCTCTGCCTTAGCATCAACAGCAACTAGGGCATTGAATACCTTTGCAGCCGTAAGCCCCTTAGAAGACAGCGAGCTAGCACGATTCAGCCTGGCCTCTTGATCGGCTTTACATGCATCGCTAAGCGCCTTGCCCCATCAATACGTAATGGTGGTCGACGAAGGAAAAGCATCGACTACCTCATCTGAAAGGCTGGCCACACTCGATGCTTTTGTAAAACTGCAACGACTCAAAGAGCTAATTGGCATCAATTAACAAGAAAGCAGACTCGACGAAATCTTCATAGCCGCGGTTGGATGCCTAGTCACGCTGCTGAACTGATTGCTCAAAATCGTCTGAATACGCACCCCTACCCTGTAAGACCGTCTTACACCCCTACCCTGTAAGACCGTCTTACACCCCTACCCTGTAAGACCGTCTTACACCCCTACCCTGTAAGACCGTCTTACACCCCTACCAATAAAAAAGGCGGAATAAATTCCGCCTTTTTTATCGCCGTCCCGGCGATCTATTTTCCAATAAGCCCGCTCAGAGATTGTTGCAATTTAACAAAAGCATCTTCGCTCAAATATCCAGGTTTAACGACCAAGGAAACTTCTCCTTCAGAGCCCCTAGTAATCTTCCCGATGATCTTTCCATCATGCTTAATTGAAGTTGTAGCTGGTTTTTTTTCTGCATGCTCATCGCTAACCAACATTGCGAAAATCTTTGCCGATGGGAGGCTCTTTCTAAGAGCCCCGATCTTCAGTGCCCGGTCTTTGAGTGCTTCAGGGTCAGACTGGAGAGCTTCATTTAATACCTTGGCCCATCGGACTTGAATTTCCGTAGGATTGGCAAATAAGCTGAGAACAAACTCCGGCAAGCGAGCAACCGCTAGGCACTGCCCGACGTACATGTTGCTAACACCAACATGGCTGGCCAGCTGCCGGGCGGAACTAAAGAGGCCTTCATCTATCGCCTTGCGCCACATTTCACCCTGCTCGTACGGAGTAAGGTCTACACGCTCGCGATTCTCTCGGTCCATGAGCGTGAATAGCTCTTCATCAGACATTTCCATAATCATGGCCAACACAGGCAGTCCAAGTTGCTTGCAAGCAGTAAATCGGCGATGCCCGAATACAACTTCGTATCGGGCTCCAATCGGACGGACCAGAATAGGTTGTATGTTTCCACTTGCGTGTGCAATTTCGTCTTTAAATTTATCAAATGCCGCCGTATCAAAACTACTCGAATGACGGTTAGCCCATTTAGATTCATCAATGAGAATGGGGCTTAGCTTGATAGTACGAACACCATCTGCAAACTGCGCTAGCCTTTCCTCAAGAGACTTCACAGTCGCCTCGTGTTGCTGTAGTTGACTTCTAAAAGCCAACATACCACCAGGCGCGGTCTGTGTGCCCATCTTCGGCAAAGTTGGTTTTAAAGGCTCAGCCGTTGCAATGGGCTCGAGGCCTTGTTTTTCTCCGCCAGTGCCAAGAATACCTTTCATCTTCGCCATGCGATCTTTGACTGACATGCGCTTCTCCTTCATTCGGTTTCTGCGATCTGCTGGTGCCAGCTAACCACGACTGATTGTTCAACAAGGTCAACAACGCGGTCATATGCCTCACGAGCACGACGATAGGTTTTCATACTCCCTTCGTAGCGTGTGATGTCATAAACGGTCCCAAACTCCGTAGATGCGGCAACCGTGACAGTAGTCTTTGGAACCTCTACAGGGAACACCTTGTCGCCATAGGTTGCCTGAATCCACTCACGCACAACACTTGAGGAAACATCAGAAGCATCAACGCGAGACAAAAGAATATTCAGAAAATCAAACGTCTTGGTTAAGCCCGCGCTTTCCATCAAACTTGACGACAAGTCGCCAAAGAGATTCCAAAACTGGACGCTTGAGGCAAAGTCCAGATTATTCGGCGGCAGGGGAACAATGAGCCCGTCACTTGCCATAAACGCATTGATCGTCAAGTAGGAGAGGGCAGGGGGGGTGTCAATCAAGATCACATCATATTTTTCACGGAGAGACATCAACCCTTCGTTTAAAACGTTCCAAAACTGGAATGAACTATCTGTCATTTGACGAGCAGGCAGGCTAAATTCAGCTGCATATAAATTGGTGTTTGCAGCAATCAAGTCAATGCCATCCCAATATGTCTGCTGAACAGCTGCATCAAGTAATTCAGTGCTGTCGTTGTCGATAAGAATCCGACCAACCGTCATTTCATCATCGATCTCAGCATCGCTCAACATACCAAACAAAGCAGTAAGAGAGCCTTGCGGATCCATGTCGATACACAAAACTTTATGACCACGCAAGGATAAGCCTTGTGCAAGGCACATTGTTGTTGTGGTTTTGGAAACGCCCCCTTTAAAGTTGCCCACGCCAATGACAACACCTCTCGCGGCTTCGGGGCGTACAAAATCTTCCCTGACGAGCCTCGCCAACTGGCGAACTTCACCAAGAGAAAAAGCTCGGGTCTTCCCCTCGCTCCCTTCGCTTTGAACCCATCCCAGCTTTTTAATGCGATATTGAAGTTTGGGTTTATCTATCCCGCACAGTGCAGCCACTTGCCCGATTGTGAAAACAGGAGCCTTCTTCCTGCGGTCAGGGGCCAACATGTGACCACGAACACGTGAAAGCATCTCTCTTGCATCGATTGCAATTCGAGCAATGTCGGGAATTGAAATCTTAGCCCGCTGGATCAGAGCCTTTATGTTCAGCGCCATACGCGAACCTCCTTCGTTAGTTATTCGAACTTGAATCACATCCTTCGCAATTATACGGTTTAACAGAAAAATTGCTAATCGTTAAATCTAACAGCAAAACGTCACAAGAAACAAATTGGTTTTTTTGATGATATGGCTGTTTTGTTTTCTTTTTTAACTTTCAAGCTTAAGAGCTCTTTCAATAAAATCTAACAATATCTTTAAATAACTTAAGGCTCTAAAAAACCATTTAAATTCATATGGTTACGTCACTTTAGGTGTGTGGATATGTGGGTCAAAGTGAGTGTTTTTGTGGGTCTTGGTGAGTCTTTTTGTGCAATGAGGTGAGGACTTTTGTGCATCAAGGTGAGTGGATATGTGCGACAGCAATTTGTTCTAAGCAAGGTGAAACCAAAAATCAGACTTCTCAAGACATAAGAAATAAGGATGCATTTTTCATTAGTCATGGACAATGTGATGTATTTGGCAAGGTTCGATTGCAGTGCCAATGTGTTTAGTTCGGGGTTAAAAAGGTGAGTGAATTTGTGCAGCCGAACGATTCATCAGAGTCGAAAAGGTGAGTGAATTTGTGCGATGTATGGTATCCGGTTGGGAAAAGTGATGATAAGAGTGGTTTGCTCACCGTAGAATGAGCCATGCTTAAAACAAAAACCCCTGACCAAGAGGCACTCAACCTTGCAGAAGCGGAGGAGGAGGTCTTATCAGCTTCTACCCCGGCATCTTCTGGGAATGTTCTGAAAAAACCTGTCGACACTCTAGCGATGGCGCCTGCGGAGGGTGGCCGGATCACGGTAATTGAGCGCAGGTTGTATTTCACGTTGATTTGGTTTGCTCAACGTCAAGGATGGCAAATAGGCCAGGAAAGCTTTAGCGCGCCTCTTTCTGAAGTTCTCAAGAAGATGAACTACAAGAGCCGTAACATGAAACTCATTCGCGATGCGCTCACGTCAATGACAACCACGCCTGTTGAATGGCAGTCTCCAACAGCAGGAGAGGGTTCGAATTGGGGCGTTAGCGGGATGATTTCACACGCAGAAATTATCAGCAACAGACTCGGCAGCACCCTCGAATGGTCTTATTCGCCAAAAGTAAGGCCAGAAATTTTGAACCCCTTTCCATTTGCCCGTGGATCTCTGGAGGTGCAAGATCTTTTAAAAACACATGCTGGGCTTGCGCTTTACGACATTGTGACTCGTTACCTGAGTAGTGCAACTGGACTGACCCCGCGGCGCCACTGGTCTTGGTGGCGGCCAGTTCTTACTGGAAACGCCGACAGTATGGACAGTGCCATTGAGTTTAAGTCGTTTAACAGAGACTACGTGAAAAAAGCAATCAATGAGATTAACTCAAAGACCTCAGTCAATGTCGAGTTGATAACACACAAAGCTGGACCCAAAGTAGTTGATCTTCAGTTTAGAGCGACCCGCAAGAAGAACTACAAGCCCCCATTGCAAAATATCAATACCGAAAGTGGGCTCAAAGAAATTGGTCGTGCCATCGCACTTGGCATTACACAAAAACAGGCGGAGTTGTTCTTTGATGAACATGGAGAAAACACCCTTTCGAAGGGCCTTGATGTTCTGGCCGAGCGTATAGCTAAGCCTGGCTTACGCTCTGTTGAGAAGCCAAAACAATATTTAGAAAAAGTGCTGGAAAACCATCCGACTGACGCACAAACTGGAGCGCTTATAGATACACAGAAAGAACAAGCGCGCGAAAAACAAAAGCGTATTGAACTTCTAGAACAGTACCGCGCTAATCGACTACAAGACGCTTGGGAGTTGTATCAAGAGAGCAACGATAGCGACAAGACATTCTTGGTCGAGCAGTTTGTGATGCAAGTCCTTGACAAAGGCCCTGAATCAACAAAACGACTCTACGAGCAGAAGGGATTCCAAGCAACGTCAGTGAGAAGCCTAATGAAAACAAGCCTAGCAGAACACTATTTTGGAGAAGGGTGGAAGACACCGAATGATGACGTCTTGTTCCGGTTCGCTTTGAACTTCATCAAGACCGAAGACAGTGGCAAATAATAGAACCTCTATTGTAGATATGTAGCTTTTGCGTGGCTCATTTGAAGTTCAGGACTTGCTTAAAACGCACGACGCAGGATTGGCGCTTTATGAAATATTTAAGAAAAGTAAATGAATAAACAAATAACTAGGTTAGAGCCTAACCTGAGAATGTCGGAAGCTGTGTGTTATCAGGGCGTAGCGTATCTTGCTGGGCAAGTGCCAACGGATACTACAAAGGACATTGTGGGACAAACCCAAGATGTGCTGAGTGAAATTGACAATGTACTAGGCAGGCTTGGTACAAATAAAACAAAACTTCTTCAAGTTCAGGTTTTCTTAAAAGATATCAATGAATTTGAGGGAATGAACCAGGCATGGGACGAGTGGGTTTCGCCATTGAGTCCCCCCGCAAGGGCAACAATTCAAGCAAACTTAGCTGACAAGAATTGGAAGGTTGAGATTCTTGTGACGGCGGCGCTCTAAAGAAATATTTCTACAGGCGAAAGTTGGTTGAATCGCCCCCTAACTTGATTAATAACAGAGCGCAGCCCATGACGACCTGCACATGCTGGCGTTGGTGGGGCGTAATGGCATTGGGCGGCTGGGCTACAGCTTGCCAGACCACACCCCCGTACCCACGCCCCGAACGCTGAGCAAAAGCGAGTTGCTGGGAACGGCCTATACCAGCGCATCGCAGAGTTGTTGCGTCAGCTGCAATTGCCCAGCGACAACCTGCATCGATTTTTTGAACAAGTGGCGTTTTTCATCATGGTGCGCAACGGTGACGCGCATCTGAAAAATTCTGGCCTGCTCTACCGTTCACCAGAACAGCTTTGGTTGGCTCCTATATTCGATGTGGTGACCACAAGTATCTACACCTACACCCGATATGCAGGCGGTCTTGAGCTGGAGGATCGAACTCTGGCACTCAAGTTGTTTGCAGGTAAATACCACACCAAGGCCTATCCCACCAAAGAGGAATTGGAAAAATTTGGCTAACGCGTGTGCGACGTTACACAGCCAGCCCGCACCCTAGAGCGCATTGCCCAAGCTATGTATAGCACCATGGATAAAGCCAAAGGCGATCCGCGTGTGCCCCAAAGACGCTGCAGACGCAGATGGCTCAGGCTTGGGAGGCGGGGTATGGGTATGCGAGATAGGTTGTGAATGCAGTTGCATGTTGTTTGAGAATGTCATGACGGCTTCAGGCTGGCAGCGGTCGGTGTGCGTTTGCGTCCCACAGGCCACAACCGATCCAAAGCAGACTATTGCCATCGCGGTTTGAGTACCGCATAGCCGACCTTTAGACCTTATGCCACGCCTCGCCTCCGAAAATACTCGGGTAACTTCGAATGCCGGCTATCTTGCGCAAGGTTTGGTGCAGCATGAGCGATCTCGTCCAAGCATTGCCCCAACTCCTGAGGCGCCCACTGCCGGTCGGCAATCACTGCATTCAGCAGTAGCAGTGCTTCCTCTGGGAATCGTTTGCACAGACCAGATTCGTTGAGCAGATGCACAACGTAGTGGGGGTGTTCAATCGGTTGCAACCAATTCTGCACTGCAGCCAGGGCCGCCGGAAATTCACCTTGGGCGGCAATCACCAGGCGAGTCAAAGACTCGGCTATTCGAGGTGTAGCCAAATCGCGGGACTTTGGCCAGATCTTTTGCCAGAACGGCAGGGCTCGGTTCATCCAGTAGTCCTCACGTTGATCGACTGCGCCTTCAAGCGCCTGGGAGAGCGCCTGCGCGGATTCCTCGAGACCTTCTTGTGGAAGCGCACCATGGACGGCGCCTATGACGGCGCCCCTACGTATGCGGCGGTGGCCAGCCACGGGGAGGCGGATATTGAAGTGGTCATCCCGCCTCCTGTGACGGCCGTGCTCAGCGCAGATGCAGAGTGCAACCCAACGCAGAGAGACAAGCTCATTGCCGTGATTGCCGAGAGGGGGAGACTGGCTTGGCAAGCGGAAACGGGCTATGGACAGAGGGCGTTGGTGGAGACGGCGATGGGCCGCTACAAGGGGATCATTGGGCCCAAGTTGCGCGCACGCAGTGCTGGTGGTCAGCGCGCTGAAGCGATAGCTGGTGTAGCCGTTCTCAACAGGATGTTGAGTGCTGGGCGGCCAAACTCCGTGCGCAAATCGGCCATGGCCTCATAGCCTCGTTTGGGGCTGGGGCCACTTCGTCTTGAAGTATATCCATGCAACAACGCCGTTTTGCCGGGAGATTTCTAGGCGCTGCAGTAACTCTTTGGCGGTGTGGTGCAGCGGTGCCAGCATTTCGCGTTTGTCGCGCTCGCGGTTCATGTGCTGGTGGCCAAAGTTCTTGGCATCCTGCTTGAGGACAGCCAGCTCGGAGAGGGTGTCTTCATGCACCAGCAACTGCGCCAATGCCGCCTTGAGCGGGTTCGTCCAACAGGCCATCGAGCAAGCCGCCCAAGCGGCGGTGCTCGGCGGTCAATGCGCCACTGACAATCTCCTGCAGGGTGGTGTAGCCCGGCCGGATGATCTTGCGCTCGCCCAGCGCGGCGACCAATTCCATGGCCACGAAGCTGGGTGTCACATCACGGCGCACCAGTTGCTCGGCCAGCGATGCGAGCCAGAGCAGACTGGCCGAAGACCAGGATTGGTACCCGGCCAGTGCTGTGATACCGTCACGCTGGGCATAGCGTTCGTGCTTGGAGATGGGCAGCAGCGCCACCGCCTGGTCTTGGAAATACCGGCTGGTGACGAAGGCGCAGTCCTCAGCCACCTCATCCCAGTCGAACGCGAAGAAGGCGCGCTTGGCTTTGAAGTAGCCAATTTGCAGAATGCAATGCACCTGGGCATGCAGGCTGGGGCGGCTATTGACCAACGCCAGCTCAGTCTCTGACAGAGCGAGGTATTCCAGTTGCTGGCCCTCGTCGAAGTTGGGTACACCGTACAGGGCCTCTTGCACGGCGTCCGACAAGACGCTCAAGCGCTCGCTCTTGGCGGTCATTGCGGTGACGCCGCGTGGGCAGATTGCAGTGCGGTGTACAGCGCCGTTTTGCTCACCTTGAGCCGTGTAGCGGCTTCCCGAACGTTTAGCCCGTTGGCGATGTGTTTACGCGCCTGCTGCAATTTGTCAGCGGTAATACCGGCTTGCGCCCGCGAGCGGCAGCAGCTGTCAACCCAGCCTTGGTGCGCTCGCGGATCAGATCGCGCTCGAACTGGCCCAGCGCGCCAAAAACATGAAAAATGAGCCGCCCGCCTGGCGTGGTGGTGTCGATTGCTTCCGTGAGCGAACGGAAGCCGACGCCTCGCGTCGTCCATCGCGCCTATCGTCTCGATCAGGTGCGGCATGGAGCGCCCGAGTCGATCCAGTCGCCAAGCACGTCGCCGTCGCGCATGTAGGCCAGCGCGTCAGCCAAGCCGGGCCGGTCAGCCTTGGCCCCGGAGGCCGTGTCCTCGAAAATGCGCTCGCAGTCCGCCTTGCGCAACGCATCCGTTTGCAAAGCGGTATCCTGATCCGCTGTCGATACCCGCGCATAGCCGATCAGTGCCATTTGCCGCCTCTTGTCCACCATCTCGTCCGCTTATCTTAATGTCCGAAAACCCGTTATGCAAGCAATTTGCCGGACAGTGTCTGACATGGCCGAATAACGATCGTTTGTCGAACTCCAGGTGGCGCAGCAGCACCAAGTATGATAAGGTAATACCTTGAGTACTTTACCGGAGGTTGCCATGACCACTGCTGCCGTTCGCCCTGTGGCGATCAAGATCGACGAGGACATCAAGGTGCGAGTGAAGCGCCTGGCTGACGCACGTCACCGCACGTCGCACTGGTTGATGCGCGAGGCGATCACCCAGTACGTTTTTCGCGAGGAAAAGCGCGAGGCCTTCCGCCAGGACACGCTCAAGGCATGGGAAGAGTACCGCACCACCGGACTGCATGTGACCGTCGATGAGGCCGATGCTTGGCTTGCCCAGCTCGAACAGGGCAAGGATATAGAACCTCCGGCATGTCACGTCTGATCTGGTCACAACCGGCGCTGCTCAATGTGCAGCGCCTCTATCGATTCCTGGCGGCAAAGAACCTTGACGCTGCAAAGCGCGCGGTGAAGGCCATCCGCCACGGCGTGAAGGTGCTGGGGCAGCAGCCCGGCGTCGGCCGCCCCGTCGAGGACATGCCAGACGAGTTTCGGGAGTGGATCATTGACTTCGGCGATAGCGGCTACGTGGCCCGCTACCGCATCGACTCGGATGCCGTCACGATCCTCGCGGTTCGGCACCAGAAAGAGGTGGGCTACTGATGAGCATGAACGAATTCCGACGACTGGCCGCGAAGATCGACCAGCACATGCAGCAGCTTGACGCCCAGGGTGTCAGCGAGACCCATGCCATCATCAATCGCATGATCTGGTACGGGCCTGACCTGCACAGGATTTGGGTCGGGACATCCGACCAGCAGCTCATGGCATTGTCCCGTGAGTTCCCAGGGTTCTATAATTATGCCCGCATCATGGAAGAGGCATCCGAAGCCGAGCTCCGCAAGGCTTCGCGACCCTATGACGGCATGGCCGAGTTCCCCGAACAGCACAAGCAAATGGGCGCGCAACTACTGACCACGGCGGCCACGCTTGAGCGCGGCTACCAGGCGTTTCGTGCGAGCGGTGATTTGCAAGTGTTTCGGCCCCAGCTCGACGAACTGGGCCACCTGCATCGGCAATGGCTGTCCGACCTGGACGCATTCAAAGACTCGCTGCGCACGCAGGGAGCAGAACCCAAGGTGCTGGAATACGTGAAGAGGCTTTCGGCCGCCTGGTCGAGCGCATCAAACAGCTTGCTGGGTGATAGTCAAGGCAGCCGACGGAAATTTCGGCGGTTTGTGGTTCAACCCCCACTAAAAAGCAGTCATTCACCAATGACAGGGCTGTCCCAAAGGGTGCTTTGCATCTCCAAAACTGAGGGGCAGCAACCGCTGCAAACCAGCCGTTGGCCTATATTGAGCGACTACTCGCAGCGGATAGAAAACTAGAGATCCCGATAACAGATTTTTAGATCAAATAAATGAGGAAAAAGCCACTTTAAGTCGCAAAAACTCTAAGGATCTGGCGCTATAAGAGAATGAAGTTTTTTCCATCTATTGGATTTTGTCCGAAATGTGTATGTACTTTACGGACATAGAAGAGCTATGTTCAACTCGAAAACACCCCTTAACTCGTAGGTGATGGATCGAATCATCCAAGCACCGGACACAAAAGTGTGGACTCCGGGGGGCTTCCTCGATCTAGGGAAACGGGATGCGTTAGACAAAGCTCTGCAAAGATTCGTGAGGAACGATGCTCTTCGCAGGTTTGATCGTGTTCTCTATGACAAACCAAGAATCAACTCGCTGACGTGTCGTCCCAATCCTCCAGACTATCGAAGTGTTATTCGCGAATGCTTCAAGACCCCCAGTCCAAAGCGATCAAAGACGATCTGACAACGGGTATGTACACCGTACCTGTCTGGATGCAAAAGTGGCTTAAAGATTTGCTAACTCAGTCTCAACATGACTCCACAAGAGTAGCCGCGTGAAGCCCGATTTTCTGAAACGCCCAATCTCCCGCACCCATAAGGGCAGGCCCATCTGACAACAGTGCTTTAAGTTGGAAAATACACTGCCTAAACTGGACTTTGCCTACCGAGGAATCCCCGTCTTGTTGCACAACTATCTGAACGCGAAGCTCGGCCGAACGATTCCTCATCTTTCAACGGTGCCTGCGGAGAATGATGTTGGCTAACTTGTTGTTCGAGACTATCGCCTGTGTAATACCCCAAAGCCCTTGCAGCGCGGCTAGCAGGGGCTTCATTTAAAGGCCGTTTAGAGCGATTCCAGATCTCGCAGTGCATAGCTTTGCAATGCCAATTTCAGGAACTCTGCGCCTTTAGAAAAAGTGTTTTGATCGGATAGATGGATTTGACTCCATATGTATTTAAAGACATAATTCAACTCATGACTTGGACCGTACTACTTCACGACGATTTTGCTGATGAGTTGATGGCCTTGGATGAAAAATTACAAGATGAATTGTTAGCGCATGCCAAGTTGCTAGTGGAGTTCGGACCCAATTTGGGCCGCCCCACAGTAGACACGCTTAAAGGTGCTTCGCACGCCAACATGAAGGAAATGCGATTTAACTGGATGGGGGATGTTTGGCGCGTTGCTTTCGCATTCGATCCACAGCGTCAGGCGGTTTTGCTTGTTGGTGGCGACAAAAGCGGTGCAGATCAGAAACGGTTTTACAAGCGTCTGATTTCTGTAGCGGATAACCGTTACAGCCAACATCTGGCAACATTAAATGACGCAATAGCAAAGGAGCCTAAAAATGGCAAGAAGACTCGATGACATCATGGCAGCATTGCCCGCAAAGCGCCGCGCTCGGATTAATGAGCGCGCGATGGAGTTGGCCACACTCAAAGATCTTCGAAATGCGGCCGAGCAAACGCAAGAAGATTTGGCGGCTGCACTTGGGGTAGGTCAAGACACAATTTCACGCTTAGAAAAACGCAGTGATATGTTGCTATCTACGCTTCGTCATTATGTGGAGAGCATGGGCGGGAAGCTAGAGTTGGTCGCTCAATTTCCGAATCGCCCACCTGTAGTTATCGATCATCTTGGTGTTGAACGCTCTTCAATCCCCCCGAGTACTACTCAGCCGAGTCGTGTTCGCTCCCGTTCTGTTCGGGCCTCTGCATAATTTTCGAGTGATTTTTTGTCGATCAATAGCCTATTGCTAGGCCTACTTTGGATTGATACCCGAGTTTGCCATTAAGCTCTTGGGTAATTTAGATTCGCTGATTTAAACCACAGCCTGCAAAGCTGTACTATGACCACCAATGCTGAGCAGGGGTTTTAGGTTAGCTACATCAAAAGCTGGAACTGTCTACCAATCGGGTTACACAACGTCGTCTGCTTCAGGCTGCAGCCGCCGTTGTCTGCAGCACACCACAGTGACGGCTTCCGCTCCCATCTCAGTCATTGGCTAATGGCTGAGATGGGGGCGCGAATTGCTCCTACGCTGGAGCTCATATAGCTTGTGCCGTGGCGGAACCGAAATCTTTGTAAACCGCCCAATTGACTACTGCGGAGATGCTTTATACAATTGCTATATACATTCCTTGGGAGGTCATCATGTCCATCGGCACTGTTTTCGTCAATAACCGTACCCAGGCCGTTCGTCTGCCTTTGGACGTGCGTCTACCCGAGGGTGTCCAAAAGGTAGAGATACGCGTCAAAGGTAACGAGCGCATCATCTCCCCCCTAGGCCAAACTTGGGACAGCTTCTTTCTGGGCGGGGCCACAGTTAGCGACGACTTCCTGCCGGAGCGCGCTACCCAGCACCAGCCGGAGCGGGAGGCGCTTTGATGCTGCGTTACTTGCTGGACACCAACATCGTCATCTACGTGTTGAAGCGACGACCTGTCGAGGTACTTTTCACTTTCAACGCCAACGCCAGCCGCATGGCAATTTCCTCCATTACCCTCGCGGAACTCTTGCACGGTGCTGAGAAAAGCAGCTGCGTGAGCGATAACCTGGCCGCTATCGAGGATTTTTGCAGCCGTCTAGAAGTTCTGCCCTATGGCCCCAAGGCCGCGCAGCATTACGGCGTCATTCGCGCCGCCTTGGAAAAACTCGGCCAGCCTATCGGTGTGAACGACATGCACATTGCAGCGCATGCTCGCAGCGAAGGCCTGGTGCTGGTGACGAACAATATGGGGGAGTTCGCACGAGTGCCTGCTCTGGAGGCAGAGAACTGGGTCCACACAGCGCAGTAATTTACGAGTTGTCGTGCATCAGTCGCGTAAAAGTGCGTCGACTGCCACGCCAAGTTTGCCGCGATAGCTGCGGCGGGGCAGCAGCTGACCTTTGAAGTGATTACCACGCCGACAGCGCTAGGCTGAACTGAGCCACTCGTGGTGAGCGGTCGTTATGGCCGTCACGATCACTACCCTTCATACAACAGGTAGTGCCTCCAAATACTGCTGTACTGCCAATACCGGGCACTCGACATGCTGTGCAGGTGATTAGCGCTTTAGCGAACATGAACGACCGGTCTAGCGCTAGCTGTAGAGACACTCCCGTCGGACATTGAGCCTCACGAACTCGCTGTCGACAAGCGGGCTTTCAGCATTCGAATTTAGCGAGGAAGAAACAACTCTAGCTATGGAGGTTCTCGACGCATATGGTGGGTTTAGCTACCCGCTGTCTGGTGTTACGCCGCCAAGTCGGGGGGCGGGTGCAGCCTTCCTCGCGCCTTTGCCTTGGCATAGGCGAGCTTGCCCACTGTCTGCTGCTTTTTGGCATCACCGGCGGAAGTAAAGTCAACCAGCGTATGCGCGGAATTGTCGGAAATTGGGTCAGCGTAGGAGGCAAGACCGAGATTCGCGAATTCTTGTATTGAAACGCCCCATGTTCCACCCGCCTCTTTGAGTTGCTTTCGCTGGAGATATCTTTCGTAAGCCTCACGGGGGGACAGAAGGCTCTCTCGGTCTGCAGATAAGTGACCCGCATCCTTCTCGGTGGGCGTAAATGACCGCGCCGAAGGGCGACCCTCGGTGATTTGGCTCGGATGAACCTGTCGTGTCAGAAGTTCAACGCTTGCGGGAAGAAGGGATGCGTCGTTAATTGGCATCTGGCATTTCTTCGTCCGACGACATCGCGTTGATGAACGTCATGAACTGAGACATGAGTTCAGTGCTCTGCAAGTCAATCACCATGTTGATGTCGTCGGCAGTGTCTGTATTCACAGCATTTAGGTTCACTTGCGAGCCTGTCTCGTTAACTTCGGCACTCGCCTCCCATGCACCAATCGACCACTCGGCTGCAATTCCTCCGCTCGGAAGCGGATAGAGGTGTGGGAGTGGAACGGGCTGCATGGATACATCTACCAAGAGGCACCGCATTGCTTCGATTGCTGCCGTCGATGGGGCCGGGTTCTCGTTGTCGTACCAGCCTGCTGGAGTTGCTCGTATCTCTTCCAGCCGTGACTCAAACGGCTGTGTCGCGCCACCTTCGCTGTAGATGACGTTCACTGAAAGAAGGCGGCGCAGGCGCTCGTTCTTGTCGTACAGACCTGTGCCGACCAGTCGCACGTTCTCGGAAGCGCGGTTGTAAGCTTTCCTGAACTCGAACTCCGTTGATGGTTGGAAATCGAAACTCCCACCGTTTACGTCGAGTACATGAATTGCGCCTTGCGCAACCACGCCGCCGTTCAGCACGAACAGCGCATCGACCGCGTTCTCATACGTGGTCTCTCGCGAAAGGACAATCTTCTTCCGAATGAAGGTGTCATAGCGAACAGCCTTGGCACCATTAAATCCCAATTCGATGAACTCGTCTTCATGCAGGCTTTGACCGAACGAATTGAAGAGCCCAGCGAGTTCGACCGGAAACTCTTGAGGTACGCTACCAGTCGATCCCACTGAGTCGATTAGATTGTCAATGTAGTCTCGCGCATCATCAAAGTCTGGATAAGGAGACTGATCTAATGATGACTGATTGGCTGCAAACTTCAACGGTTGCTGCGAAGACTGCGAGGCCACAGGGCACAAGCGCGGCATGTACGCGACTGCACTGCTGCCGCCTTCAATATGTGCCAGCCCAATCTGAAACGAATCTTCAAATCCTTTCGGGACTCGAACGCGCTCGCCCATTCTTCTCCTGAAGAGCATTTTCGCCACTTCCACCACCAGCTTGCGATACGCTGCGAGGTCAGGTAAGACCTCCAGCGGAATCGTATGATAGTCGAAGCGGCCTCCGGCGAACCGAAAGCGAGCAAACGAATCTTCGGCGGCGGCAGCTTCAGAGTTGATGGAAGTGTTGGGCACGCTGAAATGTACTTTGGGAAAAATGTCTCGGAATTAATCTACACTTAGCTGTAGTTTACTCCCCAACGGGGAGAACGATACCGTGAATCGAAGCTTTCCTTTCGAGGTAGACCTGAGCTACACGTATCGAAAACCAACACCGTTGGTTTTGAACTAGGACCTTGGAGACCCGTAATGTGGAGCGGGCCGGATGGTGCGCGTCGCGGGGCTATGTAGATGATATTGAAGCACTTGCAGACGGACTCAACGTTTATTAGCGACGTCTCGGTTGACTTTCTACAGAGCCGCCAGACCCGGTTCTGCTTCTGGCCGAAAGCAACACTCCTGAATGCACCCACATAGCTGCCATTGAAGGCGGTCGACCCGGTGTCGGAACAAAGGCCGCCTCCAATGACCGTGTCAGATTTCCGTCTGCTCGGAGATTTCAAGAGCGTCGGCGACCTCGATACCCAGGTACCTCACGGTCGATTCCAGCTTGGAGTGGCCGAGCAGCAGTTGCACGGCTCGGAGGTTTTTAGTGCGTCGATAGATCACGTAGCTTTGGTCCTTCGCATCGAATGGGTCCCATACTCGGAACGATCCAGACCAAGCTCATCCACCCAGTGCCCGAGAGTCCGAGCGTACTGCCGGGTTCCGAGGTGGGGGGAATCGTGGAGCCTGATCGCCATGGGTCACGTCGCGAACTTTGAGGGCGGATTCAAATCTGAAGTGCAACATCTGATCCGTTAAGGTCAGCCGATGCACATAAGCCCCAGAAGTTACAAGCAACTGCAACCAGAAGATCGAATGACGATCGCCAGTCTCAAACAGCAGAACTACAGCATCCGGCAAATCGCCAGCATGCTTCACCGCTCTGCCTCGACGGTCAGTCGGGAGATCTCGCGCAACAGCGAACAAGGCGTGTAGCTTCACAGAAGACTGCTTCGGGTCGAGAGCGTGAATTCACCGTTTCGAGCAGCGGCTGTGAATCTTTCATGAAACCCTCATGAATGCTGGGCTTCGAGATATGTGTTGAATGGCCCCAAGGGAAGTGATTTTCCTGAGAGGTCAGTTTATGAAGATGCGATTGAGTTCATCTATCGAGTTCGTTGTGCATGGTGGCGTCTTGTCGAGCTTGCTGATAATCCATAGAGGTTGTAAAATGCAACCTTAGTAGTTTCAAGATCTCTGAATCGCCTAAGGAAAAGCCTATGCCATCCGTTGTCAAACTTTCAGACGAGCTTATTAATGATGCTCGTCCGTATGCGAATGCGATGCATCGCTCTGTACCTAAGCAAATTGAGCACTGGGCTCGATTGGGAAAGGCCGCTGAAGAAAATCCAGATATGCCGATTTCAATGATTCAAGACGTATTTGTTAGCTTAGAAGAGGCCAAAGCGGGCAAGTTCAGCGAGTATCAGTTCGGATAAGTGTTGAATGCGAATTCTCACGACTCCTCGCTTTGATCGTTCGTTCAAGAAACTCCACAAAGATGAAAAGCAAGCATTAGATGCTGCTGTTCGCTCGGTTATCTCTGATAGTGAGATTGGTGAGTTGAAGAAGGGCGATCTTGCGGGGGTTCGAGTTTACAAGTTCAGGTTCAACAGAGAGCAGATGCTCTTGGCTTATGCCGCAAATACAAATCAGCAAGTAATCATCTTGATGGGCTACGGGACGCATGAAAACTTTTATCGTGATCTCAAACACTGAAATTTAGGGTTACAGATGGTGCTTGAGCACAATGCGATGGTGCAGCATGATTGCTGCAGAACGTGTAGGTATGTGATGGGAGGGGACAGCTCGCATAGGCAGTTGCATTGCGGCCTTTCTTACTATCAAACGCCAGCAGCCGAGCGTAGGGTTAACAAGCTCGAAAGTTATCCACTCGTGTCCCCAGAAAATGTTTGTACACATTGGGATAGCAAGTAATTTTGAGCTGCGGCATCATTTACACTGCCATGTTCTCGATTCTTTTTGTCAAAAAGTGTGCCCATCCCAACCTGGGTTTGACGGTGCTCTTGCGAACCGTCATTGCATTAGGCGTTCGGTCCTGTCGTCGCTGCACTTTGTCCATTATCTTCTCGTGCTCCCAGCGTCTGATGTGCCTGTATGAACCCATTCATGAAGGGGTTTAGGGGGCATGATTGCAATTGATTCAATGGCAGTCCATGTGGACGAGTATTCGCCACGGTGGTCTTGCAACATGCTAACAGCGCGCTTGCGAACTTCGGGGAAAAACGATTTGAATTGCTCATAGCTCCATCTTCTCAAAGGTTGGAGCCTGTTCAAAACACGGGGCGATTCAATGCAGCGTGCACGGGAGCGGTATTGTCGATAAATGGTAAGCTCGAAACGGAAGGCTCACAACAAGCCGTTGAGTCGAGCGTAGTGCAATGTTTGAGTACGGCTTTTTACATCTAATCGGCGGAATAAGCGCCAGAGGTGGACTTTTACCGTGTGTTCGCTGATGTCCAACTCAGTTGCGATGGCGCGATTGCTTAGACCACGATCCAGCATGCCGATGAGTTGCTTTTGACGTTTAGAGAGCTTTACTTCTTCAGAAGAACGGCTAGTTCCCTCATCTTGTTTGCTCGTAAACAAGTTAAGAATGGCAGCCGAGATCTCATTAACAGATGTGGATTTTTCGATATAGAGATCAGCACCGGCCGATATGCACGACTCTTGGGCGTCACCTGCGGCCATTGAGGACATTACTGCCAGTGGCACATCGGGAAACATCGTCTTGATTTCTCTTACTGCGTTTGTATCTTTGACTCCTGGTAGTAACAAATCTAATACAAAAAGTTTCGGTTCGCCATGTTTGATCACGGCGGCGGCTAGCTCGCTGAGTTTTCCGAGCTCAACAACTGTTGTTGCCGAAAATACGCGACGCAACAACATAGCAATGGCTTGACGCATCATGGGATGGTCGTCGATAACATAAAAACTCATTTCTACTCCAATCTCAAAATTGTATCTATTGTGGCATCTATGACAGACGGACGCAGGAGAGAAGTAATAGAAAGTATTGCTCGGAATTGCTAGGTGGTTGGGAGGCGCGGAGTTTCAAAAAGAGTCTTAATGGAGAAGTTGGTGACTAGAGCAGTACCGATGAGGATCACAGCACCACCCATAACGGTATGCAGGCCGATATTTTCCCCGAGAAACAACCAACCCCACAGAATACCAAATACAGGGATTAGAAATGTGACGGTGAGAGCAGATGTTGCTCCGACATCGGATATCAGACGGAAATAAAGAAGGTAGGCAATGCCACTACAGACAATGCCCAGAATTGCGACAGAAAGGACAATGCGTAGAGGGGGGAGATCCATCACAGGTGCAGACAGCCACGTGAGGGGGGCTAGAAGTAGTGTGGCGCCCCACATGCTGCCATGTGCGTTTGCAAATGGGGCAACTGATTTCGCTGTTTTTGCGTAAGTTGTGGCAATCCCGTATGACATTGCTGCAGCCAATCCTGCGGCGATTGCAATAGTCCCGTTTTCTTGCAAGGTGAGCGCTTCAACACCCGCAAGTACGCCAACACCAATGAGCCCTAAGGTCATTCCTAAGGTGGCTTTAATGGTAAGCGGCGATCTGAACCAGAGCGCACTGATGACTGCGGCCCAAATGGGGGCTGTTGCATTAAGGATGGATAGAAGCGACGCGCTAACTGTTTTAGCAGCGTAGGCGAAAAGAAGGAAGGGGATGGCTGAATTGAACAAGCCAAGGATCAAATAGTGTTTCCAGTGCAAAGAAACAAATAAGTTTTGTTTGCTGTAAGTACTGATTGCAAATAGAAAAAGAGCGGCAAGGCCGACACGACAAAATATCAACAGAGTGGGGCCCAGAACAGGGGCGCCGATGCGCATGAATAAAAAAGATGCTCCCCAAATAGCGGACAAAAGCAACAAACGAAAAAGACTTGAAGAGTTCATTGACGAAGGTGCTCATGTAAGGTGCTAAAGGGGAGCATCAAGCTCCTATGGCGGGGAGTAGTGGAGACAACTTTACTCAGGCACGACGGCTGTGGCTTCAATTTCAATCTTGGCCCGATCTTCAAGTAGGTCGGCGACTTGAACGAGAGTCATCACAGGGAAATGACGTCCAATGACGTCCTGATAAGCTTTTCCGAGCGCACGTGAGTGCTGGAGATATTCGGCTTTATCTTTGACATACCAAGTCATTCGTACTAAGTGCTGTGGTCCTGCATTGGCGCAAGCTAGGGTCTGGACGATGTTTCGCAGGGCTTGGCGACATTGCTCTACGAAATCGTCGGTTTCGAATTGGCAGTCACCATTCCATCCAATCATGCCCGCGACAAATATTTGTTGTCCTCGAGTCTGGATGCCGTTGACGTAACCTTTAGGGGGTAGCCATCCATCGGGTTGAAGTACGTTCCACATGTGTTACTCCTTAAGCAAGTTGTTGTAATTTGAAGCGTTGAACCTTACCTGTTTCGGTACGGGGAAGTTGGTCAACGAAGATGATTTTTCGGGGGTATTTATATGGTGCAAAGTTATCTTTGACGAATTGCTGCAAAGCCATTTCCATTTGTGTAGAGCCAACGTATCCCTCTTTTAGTACAACAAAGGCGGTGACAATTTGGCCGCGATCTTCGTCGGGCGTTCCAATCACGCCACACTCAGCGATGGCAGGGTGCTCTAGGAGTGCATTCTCGACTTCAGGACTTGCAATGTTGTAGCCGGCGGAGACGATCATGTCGTCGTTGCGCGCTAGATAGCGAAAGTAGCCTTGTTCATCCATGATGAAGGTGTCACCAGGTAGATTCCAGCCATTTTTTACGTAATCCCGTTGCCTAGTGTCATCGAGGTACCGACACCCTGTAGGTCCACGAACAGCTAACCGACCAGGGACACCAGGAGGTAAAGGGTTCATTTGGTCATCAACAATTTGCGTTCGATAACCTGGGACTGTGTAGCCGAGACAACCTGGCTTGACGTGTTTCCCTGCAGATGCGATGTAGATGTGAATCATTTCTGTGCCGCCAATACCGTCAGTGATTTCTTGGCCTGTACTTTTCTTCCACAGCTCTCTTGTTGCATCTGGTAGTGCCTCTCCGGCAGAGATTGGGTGGCGCAAGCAGCTTAAGTCAAATTGCGGAGCAATTTGTGCCATCTGACGGTAGAAAGTAGGAGCTGTGTAGCACTGAGTTGCGCGGTATTGCGAGATCGTCTCTAGAAGTGACAGAGGTGTGTATTTTTCTATCAAGATAGAAGAGGCGCCATAGCGTAGGGGAAATGTTAAGAGTCCACCTAGACCGAACGTGAAAGCCAATGGAGGTGTACCGCACACTATGTCTCGGGACGTCATTTCTAAGAAGTGACGTGGAAACAGATCGCACATTGCCAAGATATCGCGATGAAAGTGCATCGTGCCTTTGGGAACACCCGTGGTTCCGCTTGTAAAAGCGATCAAGCAAACATCATCACGGCTGGTTGTGCATGCTTGGAAATCCGCATTGTGGCGAAACATTTTTTCTTCTAAACATGTACTTGAGGACGTGCCACCAAAATGCAAGATTTTTTGCAATGACGGAGTGTTGTGCGGGTGGAGAGGATCTAAGCAATGATCTAGCTCATCTGCCAATGAGGCGGCACAAAGTGCGGCAGTGATTTGTGCTTTGTCTATGATTTTCTGCAGTTCTGCAGAACGTAACAAAGGCATGGTGGGAACCAAAACCAATCCAGCCTTAATGCCGGCGAGCCAACAAGCGGCGGTCATGGGGGAGTTTGCGCCACGCAGCAACAGACGGTTGCCGCTTACTAAACCCATGTCGGAGACTAACACATGGGCGATGCGATCTACTTGTTGTTGCAGTTGTTCGTAAGTCCACGTGAATGGGCCGAGGGGACTTTGTCCGTGAAGTGCGGGCAATTTTCCGTTTCCGGCAATAACATGACGATCAACGAGTTCGTTGGCGACATTGAGCTGTTCGGCGTATTGAATCTCTGGACGATCAAAGATAAATAGAGGCCATTGTTCCTTGGGGGGGAGTCGATCGCGGGCAAATGTGTCTACATGCGAGGAGGGGAGAAGGTTGTTGATGCACATGGTGGTTCAATCGCTTTCTTTGAGCAATTCGCGCGCGATGATGAGTTGTTGCACTTCGCTCGCACCTTCGTAGATGCGCAGGGCACGAATTTCCCGATAGAGGGATTCAACGATGCAGCCTTTTTTTACCCCCATGCCCCCATGTAATTGGACGGCCATGTCAATGACGTGTTGGGCGTTTTCGGTGGCCGTGAATTTAGCCATGGCGGCTTCTTTAGTGATGCGCTGACCTTGATCGCGCATCCACGCTGCGCGATATGTCATGAGGCGAGCCGCGTCAATTTGCATGGCCATATCTGCTAGCTTGGCTTGGCTTAGTTGGAACGAGGCCAAGTTAGTTCCGAACATTTGTCGGTTTTGCGCCCATTGCAGGGACTCATCAAGAGCCCGCTGAGCAAAGCCAAGCGCAGCGGCGGCAACAGAGGTGCGAAAGACATCCAAAGTCGCCATGGCCACTTTGAAGCCTTGACCAGATTCACCTAAGCGTTGCGAGATTGGGATGCAGACGTTGTCTAACTTCAAATGAGCTAAAGGATGTGGGGCTATGACATCTATGCGTTCGGCGATAGAAAAGCCTGGCGTATGAGCATCAATAATGAATGCACTAATACCGCGAGAGCCCGGGGCCTCATTAGTGCGCGCAAACAGCACATAGAAATCGGCTATGCCGCCATTAGATATCCAAGTTTTTTCGCCATTGAGAACGTAGTGATCGGCTTGGATGTGTGCCTGACATTGCATGGCGGCTACGTCGGAACCTGCTAGAGGTTCGCTTAGGGCAAATGCAGCGATGGCGTTGCCATTCGTGACGCGAGGTAAGTAACGTTCTTTTTGTTCATCTGTGCCAAATAAGCTAATTGCGCCAGAGCCTAGACCTTGCATGGCAAAAGCGAAGTCTGCCAATCCTTGGTGCCACGCAAGAATTTCGCGTGTCAAACAAACGCTGCGTGTATCTATTGAATTGGCAATGCCGCCATATTGAGTACCTGCGACAGCATGACGTAGCCAACCATCTTGTCCAAGTACTTGAACCAGCTGCTTACAAGCGTTGTCAACGGTAGTATCTTCATGCGACACATTGCGCAAATGTTTATGTCCCCAGGCATGCAACTGCGAGTGCAATGTTCTATGTGTGTGATCAAAAAATGGCCACTGCAACGCTTGTTGCCATGAAGCGGAGGTTGTATGTGTTACAGCACTCACAATCAGTCTCCCTTGAAGACGGGTGTGCTTTTGGCGACGAAGGCGTTGTACGCGCGGTGAAAGTCATTGGTCATCATGCAGATGGCCTGAGCCTGGGCTTCGGCCTCGATAGCCTCATCGAGGCCCATGTTCCACTCTTGCTTAAGCATTTTCTTTGTCATGCCGTTTGCAAAAGTGGGGCCACTGGTGAGCTCGATTGCGAATTGCTGTGCCTGTTCAAGCAAGACATCTGGTTCGCACAATCGATTAAAGAATCCCCATTGCTGGGCTTCATAGCCTTTTAAGGCGCGACCAGTGAATAGGAGCTCACTGGCTCGCCCTTGCCCGATGGTTCGAGGAAGAAGGGTGCATGCCCCCATATCGCAGCCTGCGAGGCCGACGCGATTGAAGAGAAAGAATGTTTTGCTGCGTGCTGTGCCGAACCGCAGATCAGAACCTAACGCAAGCATGGCGCCTGCGCCTGCACTGACGCCATCAACTGCTGCGATGATGGGTTGTGGACATGCGCGCATGGCTTTGATCACATCACCGGTCATGCGAGTGAACGCAAGTAGGCCCGGCATATCGAACTTGGTGAGTGGGCCGATGATTTCATGTACATCACCGCCGGAACTGAAGTTCTCTCCAGCTCCGCTCAAGACGATGGCATCAACATCATCTGCGAGGCACATGGAGTTAAATAAGTCGCGAAGTTCTGCGTACGAGTCAAACGAGATGGGGTTCTTACGCTCTGGGCGATTCAGAGTGATGGTGGCGACACGATCTAGCCAAGAAAAATCAAAGTGTTGTGCTTTGTAGTCAAAGAGGGAAAGTCGATGACGTGGCAAAGAGTGAGGTTGTCCAGGTAGGTGCTTCATGAAGTGTCTTTGGTGAACGATGCGTGTTTAACCAGCAGACTCGCCGCCATCAACGGCAATGGCTTGTCCGTTAATGCTTCGAGACTCGGCTTGGCAGAGCCAGAGAACACATGAAGCCACTTCTTCAGGGCGAATCATGCGTTGTTGTGGATTGCGACGCGTGAGTAAGCTAAATGCTTGTTGAGCCGTTTTGTCCGTATTTCGAACGATGTCCTCAATGGCCTGTGCGGCGATCGCTGTTTCTGTATAGCCTGGACAAACAGCATTTACGGTGATGTGATTTCTTGCCAGTTCAAGTGCGAGAGATCGTGTCAATCCGACGACGCCATGTTTTGCGGCGGTGTAGGCGCTGACGTGTGCGTAGCCTTGCAATCCAGAAGTGCTGGCGATATTAATGATTCGGGAGGGATTGAGAGCTGATCCGGTTGTTCGAAGAGATGGAATTGCAGCGTGTATGCAATTGAAAGTTCCCGTGAGATTCACGGCTAGCATTTGGTTCCATAAATCAGGACTGGTTTGGTCAATGGAGCTGCTTTTTGCTTGACCTGCGTTGTTAACAAGAACATGAATGGGGCCAATGGCTTGGATTGCTTCTGAAAATCCTTTTTTCACTTGTTGCAAATCGGCGATATCTACCGACTGAACAAACTTGCGACCATGTCCCGGTAGGTCGCTTGCCATTGCATGGAGTGCTTCTTTGTTCCTGCCCACTAAGGTCAAATTTGCATCAGCTGTTGCAAGTAGTTGCGCAATAGCGGCACCGATGCCGCGGGCGGCACCGGTGATGACGATGTGCTGATGGGATAAGTCAATAGATATCGTCATTTCTTTTGAGCGTTAGATTGAGTTGCTGCACGTTCAAAGTTAGCTTCGAGTTGACGCTTCGCGGAAAGGTAAGGCTTATGCCAAGCTATGTTGGTGTAACCAACGCGAGCGGCTTCAGATAGCGTCCATGCAGGATTGGCCAAATGCGGGCGGGCAATGGCGCAGAGATCGGCACGTCCTGCGGCGATGATGCTGTTGACGTGATCAGCTTCGCTGATGGCACCTACAGCGATGGTGGCGATTCCCGCTTCTTGGCGGATTTGATCTGCAAAGGGAGTTTGGAACATGCGACCATAGATAGGCTTTTCTTGCACGCTCACTTGTCCAGATGAGCAGTCAATCATGTCTGCGCCTGCTGCCTTAAAAGCTTTAGCGATTTCGACGGCATCAGTAGGTGTGATGCCTCCATCAACCCAATCGTGAGCGGAAATGCGAATGCTCATAGGAAGGTGCTTAGGCCAAACTGCGCGCATGGCCTTGAAAATTTCAAGAGGCCAACGCAAACGATTTTCTAGACTACCCCCGTACTCATCGGTGCGTTTATTTGTGAGTGGGGAAATGAATGCAGAAAGAAGGTATCCGTGCGCACAATGCAACTCAAGCCAGTCAAAACCTGCGTTAGCTGCTCGACATGTTGCTTGTACAAACTCATTCTTGATTTCTTCTAGACCTGCATGCGTGAGTGCGACGGGTGCAGTGCCGCTGGGCATATAGGGCTCAGTAGAAGCAGAGCACAAAGGCCAGTTGTGGTCTTCGAGTGGATGGTTAGCGCCTTTGCCTTCCCAAGGGCGGTTGGTGCTGCCCTTTGGTCCTGCATGCCCGAGTTGAATGCCAATCTTGGCATCGCTGTTCTGATGTATCCAAGATACGATGCGGGTAAAGGCCTGTTGTTGGACGCCATTCCAAAGTCCGGGGCAATAGGGCGTGATGCGCCCTTCTGGACATGGGGCCGTCATCTCAACCATTACCAGACCCGCACCGCCTAGTGCACGCGAGCCGAGGTGGACGAGGTGATAGTCACCAGGTATGCCATCAACCGCGGAATACTGCGCCATTGGAGAAACAACAACGCGATTCTTCAACGCTACGGAACGCACCTGGTATGGTGTGAACATTGGAGGGATTGGAACATCGGTTTGTACATTTGCTTTTTTTGCAAACCATTTCTCATAGTTCTCAAGCCATGTCTTGTCCCGTAGACGTAGATTTTCATGACTAATGCGTTGGCTTCGCGTGAGCATTGAGTACATGAATTGTTCGGGTTCGAATTGTTCGCAGTAACGAGCATCACAAACTTCGAACCATTCCATGGCGTTCCATGCGGCATTTTGTAGGCGCAGAGTTTCAATTCGACGTGCCTCTTGATATGAGTTAAGCACGTTGGTGATTTGCGAGGCGTCGTGGCCGTGCTGATCAAATTGGCGGGTTAGCTCTATGGCATCTTCGAAGGCAAGTTTGGTTCCTGAACCAATGGCAAAGTGGGCTGTATGAACGGCATCCCCCATTAAGACAACGTGGCTACCGTTTTGGTTTTTCAACCACCACTGTTCGCAGACAACACGCTGGAAACTTAACCAAGCTGAGCCGCGAAGATGGCGAGCATTGGTCATCAAAGGGGCACCTTGCAATGATTCTGCGAAGAGCTTTTCGCAAAATGCGATGGACTCCGTTGAGTCTGCCTTGTCTAAACCGTGAGCGAGCCATACATGTTCGGGACATTCCACAATGAATGTGGTGGTGTCGTTGTCGAACTTGTAGATGTGCGCTTGAAACCAGCCGTGTTCAGTTTTCTGGAAGTCGAAAGTGAATGCGTCAAAGAGGCGATTAGTGCCGAGCCAGATATAGCGATTGGGGCGCGTGACGATGTCGGGCTTGAAGACATCAACGTGTAGATCACGGATTCTCGAATTGATGCCATCACTTGCAATGATTAGATCTGCGTCGGGGTAATCGTTATCCGAGTTGGCTTCGGTTTCGAAAACCAATTTAACGCCTAGTTGTTCGCAACGTTTCTGCAAGATGTTGAGCAACTTCTTGCGACCAATGCCGACGAAGCCATGTCCGCTGGAGCGTAGGGTTTGGCCTTTGAATCGTAGTTCGATGTCATCCCAATGATTGAACGCGTGCTGAATTTCAGCCGCAGTTGTTGTGTCCCAGACACGCATGTTTTCCATCGTCGCATCTGAGAAAACAACACCCCAGCCGAAGGTGTCGTACGGGTGATTTCTTTCGACCACGGTAATGTCGTGCTGCGGATGACGAAGCTTCATCAACAAACCGAAATACAAACCAGCAGGCCCGCCACCAAGACAGACAATATTCATAACATTTACCTCATAAGACTTTAGAAGTAAATTATTAAATACTACAAGCTATGGAGTGTTTATGGAAAACCCCCGAAATTTGATTGCCAAAAGATTACATATCGGCGCACGGTTGTTTCGTCACTCGTAAATACCTAGAAAGTCGTATCGATAACGAATTGCGTATTTAAAAGCATTCGTTATGCTCTCTTTGGCTGTCTTTTTTGAACTCGTATTTGTTAATGAACATGCTGAGTCGTAAGAGAAAGCATTTTTAATTCACTTTTTAGGAGAAGCGTGACATGAAGAAATTTTGTTCAGCCTTAGTGGCAACAGGGTTGGTGTTTCCGTTGGTTGCATATGCAAATGAAGCGGGGGCAGTGCAGAGTGAGAACAACATTAAGTTCTATGGGTTTGTTCGCTTTGATGGAACTCACGATTTAGGATCCAACAACACAGCGAATGGTGATTGGGCAAGTTTTTTGCAAAGTCAACCAATTGAAGGATCAATCGACTCGAAGAAACGTGGTGGTACCTACTTAACGGCGCGGACCTCAAGATTCGGGTTTGATGGCAAATTGGCAGGGGGTACTGTAGGCTTCAAATTAGAAGGTGATTTCAACGGTACAACAGCAGAGGGTGGCCAAACAGGGCGAGCGGCTAACAACGGGACAGGTTTGCGAATTCGTCACGCATACGTGGAGATTCAGAATTGGTTGGTCGGACAAACATGGTCAAACTATGAAGACTTTGCTGGCTTGCCTGAGACGGTTCAGTTCAATCCCTCTTTAACTGCCGCCGCACCGAGGCAAGCACAGGTCAGATACACGGTCAATCTTCCGACCTCGCAGTTGAGCTTCGCCGTCGAAAACGGGGGAAGTTATACGAGCGGAGCTTCGGGTGCAGATTTTGATAAGGGGGTCGATGTCACTGCGCGCTGGAACAAGGCTGGTGATTGGGGGCATGTCTCTGCACGTATGGCCTCTGTCGGTTACAACACCACGGATAACAGTGGCGTGACACATAGTGCGCGTGGTTACCAAGCTGGGTTGAGCGGATCCACGGTTGTTCCTACTGGCAAGTTTGTGTATGGGGCATTTACAGGTAATGGTGGGGGGCGTTACGCGTGGGGCTCATTGTTCCAAGGGGCTGTGTTGACCAATAGCGGAATCAGTCTTTTCAAGTCGCACGGATCCCACGTTGGGTACACGCATAACTGGTCAGGAACGCAACGCTCTAATTTGGCTTATTCGGTTGTGAACTTCGCAAATAACCCTAACGCAATTGCAAATGAGAGTAACAAGAAAATTTCTCAAATGCATCTCAACTTAATTTCTAATGTGGCTAAAAATACAGAGCTTGGTGTTGAGTATGCTTACGGGAAACGCACGTTGATGAATCCAACTGGTGACAACTACGGAGTAGAGAAGAGATTGAATGTTGCACTAACAACAATGTTCTGAAAGAACAGGCCTTCGGTTCGAAGGAGTCGTGGGCCTGTCGGTTCTATCATTACCAATAGTGGCACTCACCCAAATCTTTAGACATATCCCTGATGTCCACCCAAATTTCCACACCTGAAGTGATCGGGGGCAGGGTCTCAACGCCGACACCTGTGGGCAGGACGCATGTTCTGGCTTTCCCCGTAGGAAGGCCAAGGGGAGAATGTCTTGAAACCCAACTAACGCGCCACCGTCATCACGCTGCTGTAGCGCGACACCCCATAGCGTGAGATTGCCCGCATCACCGGAATCACCGCTAAACCACTCGCAGCTATCGCACCGCTGGCTGCTTGATCCTTCAAACTACTAGCCATATCACTGAATTAGAAGTTAGCCCAAGGTGTTAAGATTATTGCAAAACATGATGGTTTATATTTGCGGTAACAGTTGAATTACTCAAATGCTGTTGCGCGAACTGAGCAGGCTCGGAATCGGCAATGCGTAAGTTACGCCGAGCATCTTCTATTTCTAATACTGAAGTAAGAACTGGGCACGACCATTAAAATACCCATTAGATCTTGCACCACTACCTTGGAGATGAACTTGTACTGGTTCGAATTCAATTCGAACGTAGTTAATTACCCCTGAGACAGCTCTCCCAGAATAAGAGCCACCAACCATATCTCTGAAATTCCTATCGACAACTCCACCATTGACGGTTTTAATTTTTGGATGAACTAGTATTTTATCTGTGCCAAACCCAGATAATATCAATGCGTTAGTAATAGGGTCGGAATCTTGCAGGGCGATAACTAATTGGTAATTCGTGTCAGTATCGCATTTAAAAGAAATGTTTGTAGACATCGGTGTGTTCTTCAACTCAAATTTATCATTTCTTCCCTTAATTAGGGATGCATTAGCTCGAACTTGACTTACAGGAGCGTCTATCACACACAGTGCTGAAGCTGTGCTTGGAAGTATTATTGTATCTATGATTAGGAGAAAGAGACAATTTCTAGCATGTTTCAATTGTGCCAAAATGGCACTCTTAATGTAGACAATTTGAGCCAAGTTATTCATTCCCTTATGACGATGATGTTCTCTATTTTGTCATGATGGACTACTTGGAGAACAAGGCTGGAGATGGCCTCTGTCGTATCGATGTTGAATAACCGCTCGTGGCGAGCTAGGACAGTCCCTAATCCGTTTATTTTAGTACCATTCAAGATATACTGACGGATATTAATACGGGAGTCACCCATATTCTTCACAAACAAGCTCAGCTTTCTCCCATTTTGTTTATATGATGCAACGACTTTCACAAGTTCCTTTTCTTTCTTCGAGAAGTCCGAAACATAGACTGGGACTGTAATCGCCATACCAACTCCAACATTCGGGGTCACAGTTTTAATATCAGCGAGTTTTTCATTTTCTTTTTCAGGAGTTGGAATCAAAATCTCATTAAACATAACTCGATATAAACCTTCTCCTTCTATCGAGTCGCCAACATATCTGACTTTGAAGACAGCACTATCACCCGGATTCACCCTATGAACTGGTGGAAATATTTCTAGATCATTACTAGGGACGGTTGACAAATTTCCTAGTTTGTCCATGTCCCAAGCAAGCCCTTTGCTTGTGATGAAGATAGTATCGTCGCGGTCGTTAAATAGAGTGAATGTGATTACTTTATTAAACCCTTTGGTAACATTGAGCTCGCCAACTAATTTATCCACACCTAAGGCCGAACATACAGAATATGAAATGTACAATGCTAGACCAAAAATTCGAAATTTCCAAGACATTTTGAATCTCCAAGAAGAAATATTCATTTGAACTCTGTAATTAATTGCACTGTAATGTCGACATCGTTGCGTTGTGTTGATGCCTCAATTCTAGGTCCGCTGGTAGTTGAACGATACATCTTTCCCTACTTCTAGGTATCGTTACAAGAATGGACGTAATATCGTTAGGTAAATCCTCTAGGAAGACTTCGCCATTTTCTAGAACGTACACATGTTCACCAAGATTGAGGACAGAACCAGTTGGGACAACATTACCCGCCTTAAAAATCAATCTTATCCACCCTTGTCTCACATTCTTGACCTCTGGCTCCCAGTATGTCGCAGTCCATGGGTCTGGATTTCTTCCTACCAATACATTGGGTAATTTAATGTTGTTCGGAACTTCTTCTGCCGCGACTCTTAATGAAGGGGTGATATTTGTTCCATACATTGGGATAACTGCATAACCATCCTGATTAGTTACAGATTTTACGATTCCGTTATTATCTTCTACAGTTCTATTGCTTAGCCCTTTCAAGCGAAGAACGGCCAAGCCATTCTCGACCGTGCGAGTCGTAATAATATTTTCATCAAAAAAGATCAGACCACCAGACTCATTGAGGCCTAGGGAGTAACTTCCATCATTTTTAATTCGTACATTGGCCTGATACGCCCCATGCCATGGATAATAATTAACGGAGCTATTGATATTAGTCGTAGATTGGCCATACGGTTGCTTCGTTATATCCGCACCCATTGAGTACTGCGTTTCATTGTTAGCCGTATTCGTATATGAGGTTGAATAAGATCTCATTGCATCGTGATTGTCAGAGCTATTTAGACTAATACTATTCATTAGATGAGCCTTATCTAGCGCAATCGTTGCTATTAAACCTAAAACAAATGATCGGTTGTTGTCTGTGCGCTGTTCAGTTCCATATAAAGAGATTCCCCATCCTTTTGTGACTGGGACACTCCAATTAAATCCGAAGCTCGAAGATATAGGGCGAGAGTCGATTGATGATGATCTCAAGAACGAGAGTCGACCGGCTCTTCCCGCTGGGACTTGCAGACTATGTCGGATGTTTTTGCATATGCTTTCTTCCCCTATTGAAAAATTTGACGCAGGACAACTCTGCTGTGTAAGGCCGGAATACCAACTCGCATGCTCGGAATGTAAGTTGATTCCCCAATATCCATTTTTCTTGGGATTAACAAAATTTTTCTCAATGGAACGATTCTGACCAGCGCCAATTGATAGCCAAGTCTTTGGAATAAGATCGAAGGAAACACCCCTCGCATGTGAATACTTCCCAAGTGTTGCTGATAGTTCGCCTGTTAGATATTTGTTGATTCCATATCGATAAAGGAATCCTGTTCCAATATCATTTATCTCAGTTAAACGGATATTGTTGGATCTTGTGCTGTTTTTAATTTGCCCGAAAAACAACTTCCAGTTCGCCTCGCCAGTTGGTAGCAATTGGGGTGTTACTGGTATAAATTCATTCCATGTCCGAACCTCACGTCCTGAGTCGTCGACCAATGTTAGGGCGTATTGGCCATTATCAGAAGCGTTGGAAGTAAGATGGGAGAGAGGCAAGCTGTAATAACCTGCTGAAATTGGGATTTCCTTTATTAAAACGCCCCTTGCTCGAATCTGAATTCTGCCAGGAACATCAGCAAACCCTTGTATCGATCTTATTTCATCTCTAGGGCGACGATGCTCTTCTGATTCTAATACCAGTCCATACAAAGTAGTCGCGGCCCCCGTATTATTCACTACGTTCAATCCGAACTTGGCCGTGAACCTTTTCTCAGGGAAACTGCGTTTCCAACTTGCATCACGTAGAAATCCGAAAGATCGTCCATTTGCATTGGATGCGTATCCATCTAGTGTGAATAGGCCAAAGGGGGAATATTTTTTCCCACTTATTCCTAATGTTATATTTGTCATTTTAGTCTGCTCGAACCAAAAGCCAGTTTCATGCTGTAGGGCATACACGTTTATGGGCGATCCAAGAGGAGTCTGGCGCAACTCGCTAGATATGGGTGTTTCCCTAGCAGCAGCCTGTGGCTCATAATCGGAAGGGCTCACGTGAGCCCTTCCTATGTTTTTACCGTCCAATCTCTCTATTTTCACCTTTGTTTTCCAAAATGGGCGTCCTTCGCAAATTAGTCCATCTGGAATTTTCTGGAGTTTCACGCGCTCGAAGAACAATCCTTCTAAGTAAAGGGAGTCATCTCCATGACGAACACATGTTGCATATGCACCCATAAGAGATTCATTGAGATAAATTAGCCTGTCACTAACTTGTATATCTGTTTCTGAGACCGCACTTTGAGCGATCATTAAGAAAGCAAGCGCTAATCCCTCACTTCGTGAGCTTCCCAAATCTTTACATCACCTTTTAGTAGTCCACAGTAACCCTTGCTGCTCCCGTAAATACATCTCCAGTTGGCTTTCCCACTTTTGCTGCGGAATTTGAATTGTAAAAAGTGGGTCGCCATGTCACCTCTGAGATAAATTCACTTGCACTTGCCGTTTTGGCCAAGAAAGCTGTTGAATACGGTCTCGTCAATCCTGAATAATTGGTATAACTCCACCCAGCGGGGACCTTGTCAATTGATACCTGCTCATATTCGAGCATCGCAGCACCACCGAAAAATGCGACGGGTGGAGTGGATGAATCCACTAAGAATTGTGTCGCCACCCACCCTGCTGCCCAAGGAACCGAGCCAGGTGCTGGGGCGACTAGAAATCCGGTTATCACGGTGGGCTCACTACAAGTAATTGTTGTTGTGATCTCTAGAGCTGGGCTCGTAACTCTATTGGACATGCCAACTCCAGGAGTGGTAATGCCATGTGCTGTCAAATAATTCCCTAGTGACAATGTTGAATTTGTTGCAGTGGGCAATTGGAGGGCACCTTTCGAATTAGTCACTTTGCAGGATGGTGAACTAACGGCTAACGAGATACCAATGTCAGCAGTTGCGGTGGCAGCCACTGCGCTGTTCGCAAGGCATACGCCTACCAACCAAATCGCAGCCGCGGGTACTTTCATTCTCAAGAAATGCATGATGATTACTCCTGTTAAGACATGTCTATTTTATTACAACCAGAAAGAAAAACAATACTAAAGAATCTTTAATTTTGCGCATGGAAGGTTGCAACTAACCGGGCGCGGTGTGCCGTTCCAAAGTAGTTTCTTTAGCGCCATGGGGTTGAGAGGCAGAGTCAAGCTGTGCTGTGAAATTGTTTACATGTGTTGGGGAATGTCCGTTTTTTTCGCATACCAGACAAAATACACAACGCTAAGGAAAATCAAAGCAGGGATGCCAAAGACCAATGTCATTTGGAATTCCTTTGTGAATGCGGTGGTGATCATGATGGCCAGCATGAGAGCTCCACCCAAAAATGTCAGGTATGGAAAACCAGGCATGCGAAAGGGCAAGGCTTGTGAGTTTTCATTGCCCCACTTCTTCCGGAAGAAGAAATGAGTGACAAAGATCATGAACCATGTGAACAGGGCACCAAACATTGAAACGGCCATCATGAGGGTGAAAGATTGCTCTGGAGCAACGATACTTAGAACGGTTGCCAGTGCAATGCCGCCAGTGGAGAGCAGCAATCCCAGCATTGGAATGCCACGTTTGTTAAGACGGCCGAACTGTTTAGGTGCATAGCCTGCGCAAGACAAACTAAACATCATTCGTGTTGTGATGTAGAGCTGGCTATTCATTGCGGAGAGTGCTGCGATAAGAACAACGAAATTCACCACGCCTGAGGCGCCAGAAATGTTGACCGCAGTCATAACTTTGACAAATGGACTTTCTTCATGGCCGGCTTGGGTCCATGGGACGATGGCAAGCATGAGACCCATTGTGAGTAGGTAAAAGAGTGCTAAGCGGATGAGTGTTGTACGAACTGCACTCTTGATGGCTTTTTCTGGCTCGTGTGCTTCGCCAGCAGCTACCGCAATCATCTCGATTCCAAGGTAACCGAATATCGAGACGATGACTGCAATCCACATTCCCCATAACCCTTGCGGGAAAAAGCCCCCATGTTCGGTGTAATGATGAAACCCGGGAATTACGTCACCAACTCTTGTGGCGGGACCAAAGACGACATATGAACCAATCATGATGAATGCAAGGATGGCAACGATCTTGATTACCGAGAACCAGTATTCAACGAGGCCAAAAATATTGACACTGAACGCATTGATCAGGACTAGGGCAAGAGAGAAAGATGAAATCCAGAACCAACTCGGTATGTCTGGGTACCAGAACTTCATGTAAATGCCGATGGCCGTTACTTCAGTTCCAACGGCTAAGACATTGCATGCCCAGTAAGCATAGCGAACCATGAACCCTGCCCACGGTCCCATGTAGTGTTCTGCGTACGCACCAAAAGATCCTGAGGTGGGGTGAACAATGGTCATCTCTGCGAGGCAACCCATCAGGATCAGGGCGATGAGCGCGCCAACAGCGTAACTGAGGATCACGCTTGGACCGGCAAAACCAATCGCCAATCCACTTCCTAAGAACAAACCGGTGCCGATTGCGCCTCCAATTGCAATCATGCCCATTTGTCCTGCGCTCAGGACCTTCTTGAGCCCTTGCTCTTGCTCGACGATTTGCTGGAAGCTATCCATAGATTTGCTCATGCAGTCTCACTCCTTGAGGTTTTATTGTTAAACGATGGCGACAGCTCGATCCTGTGGACCGGTGCGCGTCGCAGTAGGCACTTGTTGTGCAGAAGAACTCCGAACGGGTATTACCGAAGGCTAACTCGATAAATAACCCATTAGACTCATTATTGTTTCGTTTAGTAAATAATACAAACTAATAAGCGGGGGTGTTTACCCTAGTCTTTGAATAAACTTTGAATGGGGAAAGTAATGCAAGTTGTTGTTTTGGGTGGAGGAGTCATAGGTGTATGTACTGCGTATTACCTTGCAAAAGAAGGTGTTGATGTCATCGTGCTGGAGGCGGGTTCAGACGTCGCTACGGCGACGAGTTACGCCAATGCAGGGCAGATCTCCCCTGGATATTCCACGCCATGGGCAGCGCCAGGCATGTCTTTGAAGGCGTTGAAGTGGATGTTTCAAAAGCATGCGCCGTTGAGTGTTGGGTGGGATGGAAGTTTGTTTCAATTGCGTTGGATGTTGCAATGGTTTTCAAATTGCAACGAGTCGAGTTACACGCGTAACAAAGAACGGATGATGCGCATTTCGGAGTACAGCAGGGATTGTTTGCAACAACTCAGAGCAGAAACGGGGATCTCATATGAACACAGATGCGCGGGGACATTGCAACTTTTCCGTGAGCAGGCTCAGGTTGATGCTGCACAAAAAGATATCCGTGTTTTGCATGAGTGTGGAGTTCCATTCGAGCTTTTGGATCGAGATGGAGTGATTCGGGCTGAACCAGGGCTTGAAGGAGCGAGCGCACTGATTGCTGGTGGGTTGAGATTGCCCAAAGATGAAACAGGAGATTGCCGTTTGTTTACGCAAGAACTTTCTCGGATGGCGCGAGCGTTGGGAGTCCGTTTTCAGTTTGGTATGAGGGTCGAGAAGTTGTTGAATGTGGGAGACAAGATTACAGGGGTTCAGTATGAAAAAGGCGGAAAGCGAGGTGTGCTGTCTGCAGATGGTTATGTAATGGCAATGGGAGTTGGCTCTCGACAAGCTCTCTTGGATGTTGGAGTAGGTGTGCCGGTTTACCCCGTGAAGGGATATTCACTGACGATGCCGGTGTTAGATCCTTCTCGTTCACCGATATCTACAGTTTTAGACGAGACGTACAAGATTGCGATTACACGTTTTGATCGGCGGATTCGTGTGGGTGGGATGGCCGAGTTGAAAGGTGTAGACCGTACGTTGCCGAGTCAACGCCGCGAAACGTTAGAGATGGTGGTCAAGCAGTTATTTCCTGGTGGGGATTTGTCGAAAGCGGAATTTTGGACGGGGTTGCGTCCGATGACTCCGGATGGTCCTCCGATTGTGGGTGAAACGTTTTTTCAGAACCTCTATTTGAATCTCGGGCATGGAACGCTGGGCTGGACGATGGCCTGTGGTTCAGGTCGATATGTGAGGGATTTGCTTCTGGGAAGAGAGACGCAAATCAGACAAGAGGGATTGTCGATGCGACGTTATAGCCGCAATGTGATTTAAATCTAAGAGGAGACAAGAAATGACGCGACCAAGCCAAGCATTGATAGACCTAAATGCGCTCTTGAGCAATTACAAGAAATTGCGTACGTTTCATGGCGGAAAGGCATTTGCTGTTTTGAAAGCGAATGCATATGGCCATGGGGCTGTGCGATGCGCGAGAAAGTTAGAAATAGATGCAGATGCATTTGCTGTTGCATTTCTGGAGGAAGGGCTTGAGTTGAGAGAAGTAGGTATCCAAAAGCCCATACTTTTGTTGGAGGGCGTTTTTGACGTTAAGGAGTTGCGCAAAGCGGCCAATCATGGTTTTTGGGTTGTTGTAAGTCGACATGAACAATTGGAGATGATTGAGCAATGCTCTAGTGCAATGCGTGGACTTAATGTGTGGCTCAAGTTTGAAACGGGGATGAATCGCTTGGGGCTGGATGGTTCTTTGGCGTGTGAATATATATCGCGACTGTGCGCGACCAAGGCGGTATCAAAAGTGAGTTCTATGACACATCTTGCTTGTGCAGATGTTGAAGGGGATGACTTCTCAACCAAGCAAATTGAAAAATTAATGAATGCGACGAGGGGGCTTGATTGTGAATTGAGCTTTTGCAATTCTGCGGGGGTCTTAAGCTCAAAAGGCCCACCCTCAGACTGGGCCCGATTAGGAATTGCAATGTATGGGGTTAATCCTGTGCCGGGTAGTTCGTTTTCCCTAGAGCCAGTAATGGAGTTAAAAAGCCAAATATTTGATGTGAAAAATGTCAAAGAAGGAGAAGGGGTCGGATATGGTTGCGCCGTACGAGTTAGTCGAGACTCTAGAGTAGGTATTGTGGCGTTGGGTTATGCAGATGGCTATCCGAGGAATGCGATGGGTTGTTCGGTGTTGGTTGATGGCCAGCTCACGAAAACATTGGGTGTCATATCAATGGACATGCTCGCTGTTGACATTACTGATCTCGGAAATTCAGGTCAGGGTAGCCAAGTTGAGTTGTGGGGGAAACACATTCGTGTTGCAGAAGTTGCGCAATACGCTCGAACAATTCCGTACGAGCTGCTTTGCAACGTTAAGAGGGTGAGCTTCTCGTCGGTATAAACATAGCATCCGGCATGCCAGCTTTCGCAAAATGCAGAAGGCTACTTTTTATAAGTTAGAGTCCAGCGACTGCTTGTTGCTTGTGAGATCAATGCCCAGCGCCAAGTACATCGCCCTAGCTTTGAATTGGATGTAATCCAAGTAAACAATGGAGTACAGCACGAGGAGACCGCCAACACCTAGACAAGTTTGTGTTTTCACTGATTGAAAATCGGCAACATTGCGCGCCACGACCGACATGCCATTCACGATAGCGGTCGCTTCAATGAACGCATCGCGCTAGCCGCGTGAATTGGGATCATGAAGTCGTGCGCAACGGCCGTATCAATAAAGACGTTCGTCCGGAAAGATAGGCAAGCACTCCTGAAGCTAACTTGGCAGGGTCCGCGGCGACAAAGTCACGCATGTACGTGTGCGTCTATCTCAATTTGTCGCCACAACAGTGGGGCGGAGCAACGCGGCGCATCCACTTAACATGGACACGTAATGAAAGCGCTGTCATGCAGTTTCTAACAAGGAAGAAGCTTTGATTTAGAAACGAACTCCAAGAGCAAGACTTAAACCTCGCGTTGACTCAGAGTTTGGGCCTCTTCCATACATCATGTAATCAATTTGCCCGTAGTAATTCTTTGTGAATTGCATTTGCATGCCAAAACCGTACGCTACGTTTGAGACAGTCCCGCCTGCCGAGCCTCCAAGCAGAGCGCGATTGAACCCTATGCGACCGAAGAGTTCAACATCTTCTGCTACGGAGGTATGAGGCTTCAAGAATACGCCGCCCATGGTGGCTGTTACTTCTTCGTCCTTGTTGACTGTTGTGGCTGCCATGCCTTCCAGTGCCCAGTTTTCATTGATATCCATGCCAATGGTGATGCGAGACAGCTTTGGCCTGACCTTTGATGCGTCAGGGAATTTGACGATTAAAGGCAAGTGTGCAATCTCTCCATAAAAGACGGGAGAAGTTTCTTGCGGTTCGTCTTGGGCGAAAACGCTGTGGGTCGAAAGCGTAGAAATAATCAAAAAATAGAACTTCAATTTCATGAGCGCCCCCTGCCTTGTGTCGTATGTCCGATAAATCTTTTCTAGATTGTCAAAATTGTACAACAAATTAATACAAATTGTTTTATAAGTAGTAATAGAATACTCTATATTTGTTGCACACCTTGTTTGTGAGAACTATTAGGTGCGTTTCTATGAAGGAGGTTCCTTATGTTTTCTTGTGGTTCTTGTTTCCATCCTCGTAAAGATCGAGGGTTTCTTAGTTTGCTTCTTGCATTTTTGATGTTGGCAATGCTTAGCGCATGCGGAGGCGGGGGAGGGGCTAGTGGCGGGTTTGAGAATAGAACTTATCCTGTTGGTGGGAGCATCTCTGGTTTGGACGCGGGCGACCAAGTTGTTTTGTTGCTCAACGGAAAGGATCCGTTGACTGTTGCAGCTGATGGCAGCATCACATTCCCAAGTCATATTGCGTATAACGAGCGTTTTAACGTGACTGTTGGGACGCAACCAAGGGGAAAAATCTGCTCTGTGGCCGACAACTCAGGCAGTGGAGTAGTTGTGACAGCAGCCGTAAAGAACTTACGAATTGTTTGTTCGGTAGCAAAATTCACCGTTGGGGGTAACGTGTCTGGTTTAGCCAGTGGTCAGACGGTGGTGTTGGAAAACAACGGGGCAGATTCTTTGTCTGTTCAAGGGAATGGTGATTTTGTTTTTGACACACCAATTGCGTTCAACAGTAGTTACAACGTTACAGTTACTGGTCAACCCACTGGGCAGATGTGTTCAGTCGCAAACAATTCAGGTTTTGGCGCTGGTGTGACGGCTAATGTGCGTGGCGTCAATATTGTTTGCTCCACTAACAACTACACCGTAGGTGGCAGTGTGTCTGGTTTGGCTAGCGCCCAGTCGGTGATCTTGCAAAATAACGGGGCAGATTTTCTGATTGTTCCGGCGAATGGTGATTTTGTTTTTGATACACCGATTGCGTTCAACGGTAGTTATAACGTCATTGTTGCCGCCCAACCTACTGGGCAGGTGTGTTCGGTCGCAAACAACTCTGGTAGTGGTGCCGGTGTAACGGCCAATGTGACCAGTGTGAGTATCGTTTGTGCAAATGCTCCGGCAAGTACCTACACTATTAGTGGAAGCATTATTGGACTTCAAGCCGGAGCGCAGGTCACGCTGAATAACAACGGCACAGACCCGCTTACCGTTTTAGGTAGCGGCAACGGTAGTGCAGCAGTGAGTTTCACATTTTCTACAAGTGTTGCCAGTGGTGCAAGCTACGCCGTGACTGTTGGGACGCAACCAAAGGGCTTCAAATGGTGCTCTGTTACAGCTAACCCTAGCAGTGGTTCGGTGACAAGTAATGTCACGAATGTGGCTGTCTCTTGTGTTGAATCAGCAGCAAGGGCAAGTACGCTTTCCAGCACGGCATCTGCCAACCCAGCCCCAACAGGTGTTGCCGTGGATACGCAAGGTAATGTGTATGTTGCCCAATGGAGAGATGATTCCAATAGCGACCCTAATGTCATTGCGCTTAGTTCTAGCGTGTGGGGCACGGTATCTAAGATCAATACAAGCAATCAACAAACAACGTTTGTGCCAGGGCTTAATGATCCTGTTGGATTGACATTTGATGCAAGCGGAAATCTGTATGTGATTGAGACAAGCTCTACAGTGATCAAGAAAGTCACAAGTGCTGGGGTTGTATCTACGTTTATTGATATAAACGCGATTGATTCGAACATCACTACGCCTGCAGCGATTTACTTTGACAGTCAAACCGACAAGTTTTATGTATCAGACCAGTACGGCTACATCTCCGTCATCACGTCGGCAGGTGCATTGAGTAGATCTATTGCGTTACCTAACTCCCCATCTGTATTAGGTGTCGTAGTTGACGCGAGCGGCAACATTTATGCCAGTGATTACACGAACAGTCTGATCCTGAAGATAGACACCTCAAACAACGTGACGACATTCGTGGGCTCATCGCAGGGCTTTGCAGATGGCACGACAACAAACGCGAAATTTAGTGGACCATATGGCATTACCAAAGACACCAGCGGTAATTTGTATGTGGCGGATCAAGGAAATAACAAGATCCGTAAGATCACAGCGGCAGGAGTTGTTACTACGCTGGCTCCTACACTGAGTTCTGGTGCTGTAGCAACTTTCAACGCGCCCACAGGAATCACAACAGATGCGAATGGGGTGTTGTATGTGACCGAGTATTACGGCCGTAAAGTTAGCAAGATTGTTTCTGTTCAGCCTTAGGAATTGAAGATGTGTGCTGGATAGAGGAATTGATATGAGCGCTAAGGGCGAGGGCTGAGAAGCCTGAACCCTTAGTGGCCTGATTGTGAGGGCACACAGATCGTAAGAATATTGTTCGATTAGGGGGACTGGCAAGGCCCGGTTGCGGCTGGGTTTCGGGTTTCTTTGTTGCTCAAGGAGCCAAGCTGTTGCTTTTTGATTTAGTTAAATTCTTTCAAATACTCAATAAGTTTACTATACTGGCCGTCTATTGGGTGGCTTCTTATGAAAATCGCGAGGCAAAGCATGTCACAAACCACAAATCGTGAAGGTGTTCTACGGTTCTGGAAGCGAGGGCAAATCATCGAGTTAAACAATGTTCCGCCAGACAGGATGTTGCTAGATCTCTTGAGAGAGGATTTGCGCGTATGCGATGCTAAAGAGGGCTGTGCGGCGGGTGATTGTGGCGCCTGTACGGTGGTCATTGCGGATACGGTGGATGGTGAGCATTTAGATTTTCGATCGATCAACAGCTGTATTCGTCCTGCACATGCTATTCATGGAATGGCCTTATGGACGGCAGCCGATCTGGCTCAAGAGGGAATGCTTCATCCAGCACAGGCTGCGATTGTTCAGCGACATGGGACACAGTGTGGATTTTGTACGCCTGGCGTAGTAATGAGTTTATTTTCGCTGTATCAACGTACATGTGCACAGAGTGAGGAGCTTCAGAAATCTCATGTGATCGATGCCTTGTCCGGAAATTTGTGCCGTTGTACGGGCTATCGATCTATCGTTGATGCTGCATTTTCTATGCGTGACTATCCAAAGGTACTTGAGAATGAGAAAGAAATTGCTCATCAGTTAATAACGATTCGGTCTTGTGCGCAAAGTGTTATGAATTATGAGATGCCGACGGAGTTGTCGACATTATTAGAGCTGAGAGCCCAGCATCAGAAGGCTCAGTTGATTGCCGGCGCTACGGATGTTGGCATATGGGTAAAGCAGGGTATGAAACATCTGCCCCACATTATTGATGTGCATCGTGTCAAAGAGTTGCGTGCGATAAAAGTTACTGCCAATCATTTGTGTATAGGTGCGGCCGTGTCGTTGCAAAAGGCCTTTGATGTACTCGCGAAAGAGCGCCCTGTCGTTAAAGCGTTCGCAGCACGTTTTGCTGGGTGGCCTGTACGGCAATCGGGCACGCTAGGCGGCAATATTGCAAATGGCTCACCGATTGGCGACAGCATGCCTCTGCTGTTGTCTTTAGATGCCACAGTGGTGTTGAAAGCGTGGCGCAACTCTAAGGTAATGTCTAGAGAGTTGCCTTTGTCCGAGTTCTATCTGGGCTACAAGAAGACGGTGATGTGGCCTGATGAGGTATTGGTTTGTATCAAGGTTCCTCGGCCATCTGAAGGCGAGTGGTTGGGCTTGTACAAGGTATCGAAGCGACACGAAGACGATATTTCCGCAGTGTGTATGGCCATTCGTATAGAGGGGCATAAGCAAGGACTAGATGTCGTAAGGATTGGTCTTGGCGGCGTGGCGGCAACCCCTGTTCGTGCAATGAGAACGGAGTGCATTTTGCAAGGCCGAGAAGACGAGTATGCGGTTTGGAAAGAAGCGCAAATTGAAATTGCGAATGAATTCGTGCCAATTTCAGATTTACGAGCGAGTGGTGAGTATCGACAAATAGTCTTGGGTAATTTGCTCGAGCGGGCATACCTAGAGCGCACGAAACAAGGCGCGGTACGTTTGGAGGACTTGTCATGAACAGCATAGATACTTTGTTAAAGAGTAGTGACTTTCACGAGAGTGCTGTAGGACATGTCCAAGGGACGGCTCCTTATGTTGATGACATGCCATTAATAGAGGGCACATTGCACGGAGTTGTTGTTTTGAGTTCACGCGCCGCAGGAGCTCTTTCTCATGTGGATTGGGTATGGGCTCAGTCGCAAGAAGGGGTCTCGGGAGTTGTGACTGGGAGCGACATACCAGGGAGCAGCAAATTAGCCACTTATGTGGCGGATGAAAATATCTTTGCAGAGAGCGAAATTGCCTACCACGGTCAAGTGCTAGGACTGGTGGTGGCAAAAAGGCGAGAGGTTGCGGCGCGAGTGGCTAATTCAGTACCGATGCAAATCGATGCCAAGGCCCCCACCTTGGACGCAAGACAAGCATGTGCACAGTCAAGCTTCGTACTGCCAAGTGTTCATTTAGAAAGAGGGGCGCTTGATGCTGGGTGGCAAGAGAGTGTTTATCAGCTATCTGGCAAATTAGAGGTGGGAGGACAAGAGCATTTCTATCTTGAGGGTCAGGTGGCATACGCCATAGCTCAAGCAGACGGACGGTGGGAGATTTATTCCAGCACCCAGCACCCAGGGGAGGTGCAACATTGGGTTGCACATGCGCTGGATATTCCGATGCATCAGGTGCGTGTAATTTGTCGTCGCATGGGTGGGGGGTTTGGGGGAAAAGAGACCCAAGCTGGACACTTGGCTGTATGGGCAGCATTGGCCGCAAACAAGTTCAAAGTGCCCGTGAAAGTACGCTTAGACCGTAAAGATGACATGTTGGTGACAGGAAAACGTCATCCATTCAGTCACGAATGGCATGTGGGTTTTGATGCCGATGGTCGAGTTAAGGCATTCGAATCATTGCAGATGGCGCATTGTGGGCATAGCGCAGATCTGAGTGGCCCAGTTGCAGATCGGGCAATCTTCCATACAGATAACGCATATTGGTTACCTGCAGTCAAGGTGACATCACATCGTTGCAAGATGAATACACAGAGCCATACGGCATTTCGAGGCTTTGGGGGCCCGCAGGGGGTGATTCTGATTGAGACGGTGATGGGAGATGTCGCACGGTGTCTGAAGAAGGACGCCTTAGATGTTCGCTTGCAAAATCTTTATGGAATTCAAGAGCGCAATATTACGCCCTATGGAATGGAGATTGAAGACAACGTCTTAGAAGCACTAATCACGCAACTCGCGACTGATTGCCAGTACCGGGTAAGGCGTGAGGAGATCAAACAATGGAATGCTCAATCGGAAAGTCTTAAGAAAGGATTGGCGTTAACGCCAGTCAAGTTTGGAATCAGTTTCACTGCGACGCAATTTAATCAAGCGGGTGCCTTGGTGAGTGTGTTTACAGATGGCAGCGTTTTGGTGAATCACGGTGGAACCGAAATGGGACAAGGTCTTCATACGAAGGTCTGTCTGGTGGTGGCTCGAACGTTAGGGATCTCCGAGCAGCGTGTTCGTATCAGTGCAAGTGATACTGACAAAGTAGCCAATGCAAGTGCAACGGCTGCTTCTAGTGGAACAGATATGAATGGGAGAGCCGCAGAGTATGCCGCGCTTCGGATTAAAAAGAACATTGCAGATTGCCTTGCCAAAAACGATGGATGTTTTGCGGATGAGGTCACCTTTATTGATGACTCGGTCGTAACGCCACGGCACAAGCGCAGCTTCGAAGAGGCTGTGCAATTTGCTTATAAGCAACGGGTGCAACTGTGGAGTGATGGTTTCTATGCGACGCCGAAGATCAACTACGATCCGAAAACATTGACGGGGCGGCCTTTCTACTATTTCTCTTACGGAGCAGCATGCAGTGAGGTGGCAATTGATCTTCTAACGGGGGAATACAAGCTTCTTAGAACAGACATATTGCATGATGTTGGGAGATCAATACATCCAGAGATTGATATCGGGCAAATCGAGGGAGGGTTTTTGCAAGGCGTTGGATGGTTAACGACCGAAGAGTTGGTGTGGGATCAGGACGGCAAGCTTTTAACGCAAGGAGCGAGTACCTACAAGATTCCGACAGCAGCAGATGTACCAGAGGAATTGACAGTTAGTTTGTGGATGGAAGAGAACCGTGAGGCAAACGTCGGTGGTAGCAAGGCTGTTGGGGAGCCGCCCTTTATGCTTGGGATAAGTGTTTTTGAAGCGTTAAGAGATGCTGTGGGGTCGGTTAGGGATTCGACAACGCCCGTTGAGTTAGATGCTCCCGCAACGCCAGAGCGAGTTCTCAAGGCGGTTACACGTGTTAGAGAAGTGGACTAACTGATGAATATTGAGCGCAAAAAGAAAAGAGGGTGGCGCGCAAATTTGTTGTGGTTTGCAGATGCAGCTAAGAAAGAGCTTTCGTACTTACAAGATGGGCTATTGATAACAGCTGAAGGTGCCGATGGGGTTGTCCGTATTGAAGCGTTGGGCGCCTATCAAGAGGTTCGACAAAAGTATTGCGATGTGAGTGTGACGCATTGGCCAGATCGTTGCATAGCCCCTGGCTTTATTGATTTACATGTTCATTATTCTCAAACGGACGTGATTGCATCGCCTGCACAAGGGCTTCTTCCCTGGTTGGAGCAGTACACATTTCCGCATGAGAAGAGGTTCTCTGAGATTGATTACGCGAGTTCGGTTGCTCGATATTTCTTAGATGAATTGCAAAGAAACGGAGTAACAACAGCGCTTTGTTTTGCGACTTCACATGTTGAGTCGGTTGACGCATTGATGCAAGAAGCTCAAGCGAGAAGACTTCGAATGATTACGGGGAAGGTTTTGCAAAACCGATTCAGTCCGGATGGGTTACGAGATGTAGATACTGCTCAGAGCTTGCAACAAACCCAAAGCTTGATTGATAAGTGGCATAAGAAAGACCGGCTTGGATATGCCATCACCCCTCGATTTGCGCCGACTAGTTCAGAACGACAACTACGCGGGTGCGGGGAGTTGGCGCAACAATATCCGGATGTGTGGGTACAGTCCCACGCGGCTGAAAACAAAGACGAGATTCGATGGGTAAAGGAGCTCTATCCAAAAGCGCGCAGTTACATAGATGTCTACGATCAAGCTGGTTTGTTGAGACAACGAGCTATTTATGCGCACTGTGTGCACATAGATGGGGAAGATCGTGTCCGATTGGCTGACGTTGGGGCGTCAATTGCCTGTAGTCCTACCAGTAACTTATTTCTTGGTAGTGGTTTTTTCGATTTCGCGGGTGCAGACGAGGCGGGTGTGAAGTATGGTCTAGCGAGCGATGTCGGTGGGGGAACAAGCTTCTCGCCATTTGTCACCATGCATGCGGCTTATACCGTAGCTCTCCAAGATTCTGGGCGAAGAAGTCATAGTTTGTCCCCTCATGACTTGTGGTGGATGCACACAGCAGGAGCAGCCCAATGCTTAGGATTGGAGGGCATTGTTGGGAATTTATTGCCAGGGTGTGAAGCGGATTTCGTTGTTATAAATCCATCGGCAACGGAGTTGCTGAAACGGCGGACCACTCAAGCCGAGTCTTTAGAGGAATGGTTGTTCGCGATGATTGTTTTAGGTGATGATCGACTGATCTGTCGCACGGTTATCCAAGGCGATGATTGCGCAGAGGTGGGGCAGGCCTATTGGCCAGAGATATAGAGATGATCTCTGAAGAATATGTCATGGATTTTGTGTAGAACGGAGCTGCACTTTGAGAGACCATTGTTCCTGCTAGAGCCCAACTACTTTATTACGACATGCAACAGAGTCAATCTCCGTGTCCTCACACCTAGTAGATGCAACTTCCCATTGAAGCTCTCGATGTAGCCGTTTTGCATGGGGCGTCCTGGTTGAATCAAGATATGCCTCACACCATGCGCCGTTGCCCAAGCCATAAAAGCTCGGCTCGTGAACTCAGGGCCGTTGTCTGTTCGTACTGCTAGCGGTTAAGCAAGATCTGCTTCATCACAACTAACATCTGCGGTATCGAGACCATCCTGGTCGCCAGGATTAATAAAGATAGGTGACTCTTGGATTGCTCATCGGCAAATTGTGTGGTCTTCATATCCGTAATACGCCAGAATTAACGGACTTACTGCCTTGGTATGTATGGCTGGGACGTCTCGCCACCTTTTAAATTGCGCAACCAGGCTGCACTACGCACTCTAAAAGTGTGAATGCCGCTAATTTTGATCGCCTAAGACAAAAGGCCGCATATAGCGGCCTTTTCATTTGATGCATCTGGAAGAAATCTTCAGCTTGTTAGCGCCCAGAGCACATATCCCAATCTACTTCTACGAGACTAATATAGCACAATAGAAAACATTAATTAATACAAGGACAAGAATATGAATGAAATGCACTACAGGCTAGCTCTGGACCTCGGTTCCACATCTCTTGGCTGGGCCATGGTCAGGCTCAATGCAGAAAACCAACCCTGCGCCATCATCAAAGCTGGTGTTCGCATTTTTAGCGACGGACGCAACCCAAAAGACGGTTCGTCACTTGCCGTGACACGGCGCGAAGCTCGTGCCATGCGCCGCCGCCGCGATAGATTGCTCAAGCGCAAAGCGCGCATGATGAAGACACTCATCACTCACGGTTTCTTTCCGCAAGACGAAGAAGATCGCAAACTATTGGAACGATCTGACCCATTCGCACTACGCGCCAAGGGTCTAGACCAGGCGCTCAGAGCTGACGAGTTCGCGCGAGCGCTCTTTCACATCAACCAAAGACGTGGCTTTAAAAGCAACCGCAAAATAGACAAAGAAGAAAACGACAGCGGCGCATTAAAAACTGCCATCAGCCAATTACGGCAGGCAATGGAAGCAACACAATGCCGCACCGTGGGCGAATGGCTCAATATGCGTCATCAGTCAGGTCTATCGGTACGCGCACGCTATCGCCAACACATGGTGCACCGCGAAGACGGCAAAACCAAAACAGAAATGCGTTACGACCTCTACATTGATCGAGCCATGATTGAAAACGAGTTTGATGCACTATGGCAGAAGCAATCCGAACTCAACCCAAAGCTATTTAACGAAATTGCACGCGCTGAACTCAAAGACTGCTTGCTACATCAACGCCCACTCAAACCTGTCAAGCCTGGCCGATGCACGCTCATGTCCGAAGAGGAGCGTGCGCCGTTAGCTTTGCCTAGTCAACAACGTTTTCGGATTTACCAAGAAGTCAATAACCTGCGCTTGTTGAAAGAAGGGCTGAGTGAGCAAGCCCTCACGCTAGAGCAACGCAACCAAATCATTCAAGCACTTGAAGGCAATACGAAGCGAACATTCACACAGATCAAAAAACTCATTGGGTTTTCGGGTGGCTTTAACCTTGAAGATGAAGAACGCACAGAGCTCAAAGGCAACAGCACGAGTGCAATGCTAAGCAAGAAAGATTTGTTTGGTCCTGCATGGTTTGAGCTGAGTGAAGATCAACAAGACCGCATCGTGATGCAGCTTGTCAAAGAAGAAAACGAAGCCACTCTGGTGCGTTGGTTGCAAGAAAACACGGGCATCGACGAGGCCACAGCAGAACGCGTGGCAAACACCAACTTAGCAGAAGGCTACGGCAGCCTTTGCGCCAATGCACTGCAAAAAATATTGCCTGCACTCAAAGCCGAGGTCATCACCTATGATAAAGCTGTGCTGGCTGCAGGCTTTGACCACCATAGCAACATCAGCCATGCCCGCACAGGCGAAATACTACCGAGCCTGCCCTACTACGGCGAATACTTGCAGCGCCATGTTGGCTTTGGAACAGGCAAGCCCGAAGACACGCCAGAGAAGCGTTACGGCAAGATTGCCAACCCCACCGTACACATTGGGCTGAATCAAATTCGCACGGTGGTGAACGCCTTGCTCAAACGCTACGGCCACCCTAGTGAAGTCATCATTGAGCTGGCCCGTGATTTGAAGCAAAGCCAAGAGCAACGCAAAAAAGAACAACAGCGCCAAGCAGCTAACCAAAAGCGCAACCAACGTATGCGCGAAGACATTACAGCACTGCTACACATCAGCGCTGAACGTGTCAAAACTGCTGACCTTCAAAAAATGATTTTGTGGGAAGAGTTGAGTTTCAACGTGGCCGACCGACGCTGCCCCTACAGCGGTGTGCAAATTAGCGCGCAAATGCTGTTTAGCGACCAAGTGGAAATTGAGCACATCTTGCCTTTCTCAGCAACCTTGGATGACAGCCTAAGCAACAAGACAGTGGCCATGCGTCAAGCCAACCGCATCAAAGGCAACCGCAACCCTTGGCAAGCCAAAGATGACTTTGCTAAACAAGGCTGGGCTACAGAAGACATGCTGGCACGCGCAGAACTGATGCCAACAAACAAACGCTATCGCTTTAGCGAAACCGGCTACGCACAGTGGCTGCGTGATGACAAAGGCTTTTTAGCGCGCGCACTGAACGATACGCGCCACCTTAGCCGCGTGGCCAAGGAATACATGAGCCTTATCTGCCCTCAAGACACGCGTGCTGTGCCTGGCCAGTTGACCGCCATGCTGCGTGGCAAGTTTGGGCTGAACAACATACTTGGCCTAGATGGTGAGAAAAACCGCAATGACCACAGACACCACGCGGTAGATGCATGCGTCATTGCCGTGACCGACCAAGGCATGCTGCAACGCTTTGCACAAGCAAGCGCCTGCGCACGCCAACAACAACTCGGCAAACTGGTAGACAACATGCCGATGCCTTGGCCTACCTACCGAGAGCATGTACAACGTGCCATCGAGCACATTTGGGTCAGTCATAAGCCTGATCATGGCCACGAGGGGGCCATGCACAACGACACAGCCTATGGTTTAGGTGCAAATGGCAAAGTACGCGTACACAAAATGGTGGATGGCGTTCGCACTTTGGAGGAAAGCTCACTCAAAGTCATTGCATTTAGTGAACCCAAAGCATCAGCACGTCATGGCGTCTTACCCACTGGCGAAGCCAAACCCTACAAAGGCTACAAAGGCGACAGCAATTACTGCATTGAAATTGTGCGCAACGAAAAAGGTAAGTGGGAAGGAGAGGTTGTTTCTACCTTCGAGGCATATCAAATAGTTCGACAGCACGGCTTATCGAAACTACGTCATCCAACCCTAAGCATCAGAAATAAACCACTCGTCATGCGTTTATTGATTGATGACGTTGTGAAATTAAGCACACCAGACAAAAGCAACTATGTTGGACGCATCGCAACGATCAGCGGAAATGGTCAAATATTTATGGCCCCACACAATGAGGCTAATGTAGATGCGCGAAATCGAAGCAAAGAGGATGTGTTTTCTTACATTTCGAAAATGGCCGGATCACTACAAAAAGCAACCGGCCGCCGCGTCAGCATCTCACCCATCGGCGAACTCAAAGACCCAGGCTTTCAAGGCTAAGCATGCAAGGCCGCATCGTTGAAGTTGCCGATGACCGCAGACACCTGTCGGTCTATCGCGGCTTCATGCTGGTGCACAGCACAGGTGATGACCGCCAAGAGATAGGCCGCGTAGCACTGGACGACATGGCAGCGCTGATAGCCAGCGCGCACGGCATCAGCTACACCAACAACTTGCTGGTAGCACTGGCCGAACGAGGTGTGCCTTTTGTACTGTGCGCGGCTAATCACAAACCTGTTGGCATGTTGTGGCCTTTAGATGGCCACCACCTTCAAGCCCACCGGTTTGATGGACAAATTGCCTGCACATTGCCTACTAAAAAGCGTTTGTGGGCTAGCCTTGTCAAGGCCAAACTGTTGCAACAAGCAGCGTTACTAGAAGCCACGGGCGTAGCTGCTGCGCCTTTAAAAAAATTGGCAAAAAACGTACGCAGTGGTGATCCTGAAAACTTTGAGGCCCAAGGCGCACGCAAATATTGGGGTCTACTATTTGGTACTTTGTTTAGGCGCGATCAAGAAGCTGACGGGCTCAATGCCCTGCTGAACTATGGCTACACCGTGCTGCGCGCCGCTACGGCCCGTGCAGTAGTGGCCGCAGGTTTGCACCCAAGCATTGGGCTGCACCATAGCCATGACAACAATGCCATGCGATTGGTGGATGACTTGATGGAGCCATTTAGGCCTGTAGTCGATTGGACCGTTTGGCAACTGCAACATAACCAACCATGTCACATCAACCCAGAGACTAAACGTGCCTTGATCAAAAGCCTATACCTTGACCTTGCCACGCCTACGGGCAATACACCTGTACTGGTGGCTATACAAAAACTGGCTACATCTTTTGCGCAAGTGCTGACCAACGAGCGCACGGTACTTGACCTGCCACACCCATGTGTGCCCGCAGCACATGTGCAGGACATGCGCGATTAATTCACAACATGCTGAGCGGATATCGACTGATGTGGATGCTGGTGATGTTTGATTTACCCGTGATGACCAAGCCTGAACGCAAAGCAGCCAATGAATTCCGACTCAATTTGTTAGACATGGGTTTTCTGCGCAGCCAGCTGAGTGTTTACATGCGCTTTTGCACTAGCCACACGCAAGTGCAAACCTATTGCCAACGTGTAGAACAAGCGCTGCCGCTAGGAGGACAAGTGAACATCTTGCAAATGACCGATAAACAGTACGAACGAATCATTAGCTTTCAAGGTCGCAAAGCCATGCCCGCGAAAAAGACGCCAGATCAGTTTGATTTGTTTTGAATCAGCTGGTTTTCTTGAACGCCAAAAAGCAAATAACCCTTGTAAAACAAGAGGTTATTTGCTGGAACAGTCTAGACGATTGGGATATGTGCTCTAGCCGGAACTTGCGAATCATCGCTAGTGTGAGTGGCCGTAGTCTAGACGATTGGGATATGTGCTCTAGCCGGAACAGAATGCGTTGATGACCACGCCGCGTTTTTAGTCTAGACGATTGGGATATGTGCTCTAGCCGGAACCAGCTCGACATGTTCTATGACATGTTCACCAGTCTAGACGATTGGGATATGTGCTCTAGCCGGAACCTGATAAAGCTACTAAACGAAAAAGTTGTGAGTCTAGACGATTGGGATATGTGCTCTAGCCGGAACCTTAGCGGTCGTCAAAACAACACTGTGGTGAGTCTAGACGATTGGGATATGTGCTCTAGCCGGAACTCACTGGAGTTTCTTAAATGAAAGGCCGCGAGTCTAGACGATTGGGATATGTGCTCTAGCCGGAACTAGCCATGTCCGCAGGGATTTTGGGCTTCGAGTCTAGACGATTGGGATATGTGCTCTAGCCGGAACTCAATTGCTGGGTTAACACAGGCGTTGGCCAGTCTAGACGATTGGGATATGTGCTCTAGCCGGAACTACGTCAAAGAACTCATTCAGGACATGAGTAGTCTAGACGATTGGGATATGTGCTCTAGCCGGAACCTGTCTGACGTGCCTCACAAATCCACGCGCAGTCTAGACGATTGGGATATGTGCTCTAGCCGGAACTTGAACGAGTTGTACTCGCGCGTACCAACGAGTCTAGACGATTGGGATATGTGCTCTAGCCGGAACTGCCAATCAAATTCGCGCATGGCCTCATCGAGTCTAGACGATTGGGATATGTGCTCTAGCCGGAACGAAAGCTCATAGACTCCCCCGGCTACTGCGAGTCTAGACGATTGGGATATGTGCTCTAGCCGGAACTGCAAATTATTCGTCCTAAAAAGAGGGATGAGTCTAGACGATTGGGATATGTGCTCTAGCCGGAACTAGTCGCGGCGGATTTCATTGCTTAGGTCAAGTCTAGACGATTGGGATATGTGCTCTAGCCGGAACAGGAGGAAGAGCGAGCATCAATTGTCGATGAGTCTAGACGATTGGGATATGTGCTCTAGCCGGAACTCCAAGAGCGCATTGCTGTGATGGTTAAAGAAGTCTAGACGATTGGGATATGTGCTCTAGCCGGAACCTTGGCCTCAAGTTGGTCATTGACTACGACAGTCTAGACGATTGGGATATGTGCTCTAGCCGGAACGCCAGCTTCTTAGCAGTCAATTGCACACCGAGTCTAGACGATTGGGATATGTGCTCTAGCCGGAACTCGGTCTACGGCTGCATGCTTGCGTGAATTAGTCTAGACGATTGGGATATGTGCTCTAGCCGGAACGCGCAATCCAGGCGATAAGAAGCGCGAGGGAGTCTAGACGATTGGGATATGTGCTCTAGCCGGAACTCAGTCTCCACACATCCGAGAAGCTGCTTCAGTCTAGACGATTGGGATATGTGCTCTAGCCGGAACAGGGGCTCCGCGTTTACCTGAGCCAAAAGCAGTCTAGACGATTGGGATATGTGCTCTAGCCGGAACAATTGACTTGGTCGGCGTTTTTCCAATGTAAGTCTAGACGATTGGGATATGTGCTCTAGCCGGAACTTGGTATATGTCGCCCATGCTCTCCACGCTAGTCTAGACGATTGGGATATGTGCTCTAGCCGGAACAGAGGCCCCGCGTTTACCTGAGCCAAAAGCAGTCTAGACGATTGGGATATGTGCTCTAGCCGGAACTGGTACTTGCTTGGGTTGTCATGCCAGAGAAGTCTAGACGATTGGGATATGTGCTCTAGCCGGAACTTGACAGTCGCACAAGAGCGTCAGGCTATTAGTCTAGACGATTGGGATATGTGCTCTAGCCGGAACCGCCAAGCGAAAACCTACGAAGATTTCAGCCGATCTACCTAAGATAATCTGAATTATCTTAGGCTCAAATTTCAGCACCAATTCGGCTCTTCGCCGCTAATCTTGAGGCCTCCTTTTTATCTCGGCAAGCCGAGATGCACCTTGATTGCGTCTTCGACGGCCAGCAGATCGGCCTTTACCAGGCTTCCCAATTGGTTTTTTAGCCTGGCTTTGTCTGCTGCCATGATTTGGTCCGCCATGGCTTTGCTGGCTTGCCCTGCAATGGCCACAACAGCTTCGCCTGGGTAGGTCTTGCCTGTGTTGCTTGTCAGTGGCACCACCACCACTCTGGCCAGGTTTCGATTTGCGGCATCGTTGCTGACGATGACCGCTGGGCGGGTCTTCTTGATTTCCGTGCCCACCGATGGATCAAACTCAACCCACCAGACTTCACCGCGCTTCATTGGCCATGTCCTTAGCGAGCGCGTTGGTCCATTCCATAGCTTCGGCTTCACGGGCCTGGTCTTGGGCCATGGCCTTGTATCCGTCATCCAGTGACTTGCCCAGGACGTGAGGGCGCAACAAGTCTTCGATGAATTGGCTCATCTTCCGCTTGCCAATGGTGCGCCACAGCCCTTCGTAGACCGCCTCATCCAGCGTGATCGTCATCTTCTTGTGCATTATTGCTCCTTGAATACGTTATACGTATACATTGTAGGCTCAGATGCCCAAAAAAAGCAAGCCTATATCACTGCGCTCGCTTCCAAGAGCCTCAGCGGGTTAGACGTGCTTTAAATTCCGTTATCTACAGCGATCCCTAATTAGTCTAGAAGATTGGGATATGTGCTCTAGCCGGAACGTAGGGGGCAAAGTGGACGCTGATTGATTTTCTGAAGGATTAGGACCGCGTCAAGAAAACCACGTAGCCATTCCATGTCGACAGGTTTTCTCATATATTGAACACCGTCAGGGAGACCACCTTCTGCGATAACTTCATCGTGGCTTAAGCCGCTCATTGCGACAACCGCTATGTCTCGATAAAGTCCGTGCTTACTCAGTGACTTCAGAAATTCGAAGCCATTCATATGAGGCATCCGTAAATCTGTGAGTATGACGTGCGGCTTCCAGCTTGTTAAATCTAGCAATGCATCTACGGCTGACTCGTAAAGAAGTGCATCGACTACCATACCCCATTGTTCAAATGAGGCCTTAAGCATCAACCGAGTTGTTTCGTCGTCATCAATGATGAGTATGCGCATCATGCCGCGATGGGGATTCATAGATGACGTTGAGGGTAAGTTGTGTTGGAGTTGGTATTTACGAATTGATGCTAGGGAGATTCGTCGATGACCGCCTTGTGTTTTCCAAGCGACCAGCTCATTCTTCTCTACGAGTGCCTGAACAGTCCCGACGGACAAGTCGAGTAGATTAGAAGCATAACTTGTACCGCAATAGTCGTCATGTGATTCACTTAGCGAATGTTCTTTCATATGCTTTCTTTGAAGTATGGACTGCCAATATTGTATTCTTAACCCATAGATTTATGAGTCATTTATGGCTATTTTTTGACATTTCCAACACAAGCGCGAGAATTGCCTTTGCAATGTTGGCATTCACGTGAGCAAACCCAATTTCGTTATGTGATCTGAAAATGCCTAATAGCGTTGATACCGAGCTGTGTGCTAGCAGCAACGTGTCGTCGTTCTGCCTCAGACGAATGCCTAACTTATTGAAGAAGTCGCAATGTGGTGGAGCTCAACAATGCTCATGATTCAGATGCTGAAAGCTGAGTAGGTGTTTATATAGATCATATCTTCTGGCTTGAGCGGTAACTCGGCCATCATCGCGCTTGCTAATTCAGGGGTGCGGAAACGAGGACTTTGCGAACCTTATGACTGCCGTAATCTGATACATACAAATAGCCAAAAGAGTCAATTGCTAAACCTGATGGGAGGTTGAAGCGCGCACTACTGCCATCGCCATCAGACGTTCCAGGTGCGCCAATGACACCGGCCAATGTAGATATATTGCCAGTTGGGGTGATTTTGCGAATGACATGGTTTCCCTGGTCAGCTACAAAAATATTGTCATTCTTGTCTGTGATGATTCCGAAAGGTTGGTTCAGATTTGCTTGCCCATTCAGTGAAATTGTGAGACTAGTAACAAGGAAATTGGAACCAGACTTGGTGATCTTCCAAATTTTGTTTAAGTTGTAATCTGTGACAAGAATATTGCCATGGCTATCAAGAGCAATACCTTGCGGACGGCTGTCGCTTGGGAAGGCAATTGTTTGAGTTACACCACCAGAGATGATGTACAGAGATCCAAAGAAATCGGCGACATAAAGTGCGCCGGTGTTCCCATCGAAATAGATGGCATTTGGGGTCGCATTTGGAATGTCGACGAGGGGAGATTTGATTTTGGTACTAAGTGGAATTCTATAAACTACGGTGTCATCAGTTGAAGCAACGTACAAATTTGAATTCTTATCAAGTGCAAGGCCTACTGGTGCGGAGAACCCAGCCGCAAATGCGGTTTCTTGATTATTAGTATCAATTCTCCGGATAGTATCGTAGTAATTAGAAACTACATGATTGTCCGCATCTGGCTGATCATCGCGCCATTGCGCAACGTACAGATTTCCCGAATTGTCTGTTGCCAATCCGATTGGGTTTGGATTCTCAGATTCAGCGCCGCCAACAAGAGTGGTTACTTGAGCTAGTCTAGTGGGTGAGATTAGTGCGGAAACGGCTCCTACTTGCAGTGCTGATATGGCATTGATTCCAGTAGCCTCGGCACTCGTCTGGCCGCCCCCGCCACAGCCGATAAGGAATGCTATTGACGTAGCTATGACTGTCAATTGCGCAATATTTTTCATGAGGAGCCTTGTGGAGATAGACGGAAGTGATGGTGCTCAACCACACATGCAGAGAAAGGGGAGTACATCACTTGATGTAGCTCACCTAATATTAACACAAAAACATCATAAAAGGGTTTTCAAAAAATATATTAGAATTACTTTAGGGCCCATGGAGTTGCTCATTAAAGTGCCTTGACACGGTGTCTGATCTGTTTGATGCCATTCAGCAGAAGTCAAATCGAACAACTGATAGTGTCTGGTAGGCATAGAATCGATGACTAAAGGGGTGTCTTGGATATGAAATTCTCTGCTACCGAAGAAACAAACTACCCTAGTCGGTTGTTGAAATTACAAAGAACTTTCTTGTATTTGTTTTATACGTCGGTCCCTCGGAAACTGAGGACGAAGGAGAATATTTTTTTCCTTTGTTTTTCGAGTTCGGCATTATTCTTTTTGTTGTTTTTCATTGGCCCTGTTCTTTGGGTGATTAACCAAGAGCGTTCATCAATTTCCGCCTTTATATGTTCCTTTTTCATCTTCATTAGTATGATTATGTGGAAGCGTGGCAGTTCGCTTGTTCTGGTGCATCTTATTTATCAAGGTTCGTTATTAGGAGTTATTCTCTATAATGCCTATTATCTGGGCGGTGTTACATCATCAGTCATGGTATGGATGGGGCTAGTTCCAATTCTCCCTATTTTTCTTATGTCTAGGGAGTGGGGTTATGGGTGGCTAGTAGGCTCTATTGCAATTGTCTTGGGTATGTTGCAATTGCAGACAAACGGCCATATCCCGATGAGGTTGGGAGATACGATTGATGATTTATATTTGAGCACATTAATGATAGGAATGCTGAGTCTTACTCAAATGATCTTAGTAAGTACGTATGACACGGCAAGCTGGACGATGTTTCAGCAAATCACAAAGAAAAATGAGGCTCTACAAGCGCTCTCTAGAAAATTGGAAATAGCAAGTTCCCATAAAGATACATTTCTTGCGACTGTTAGTCATGAGATGCGTACACCGTTGAACGCAGTATTCGGGTTTCTCAATATTATTGAGAGAACAGATCATTTGCCATCTGAGGTCTACGGATTTGTCAAACACGCGAAGAACTCCTCATCACATTTACTAACTGTTATTAATGACCTATTAGATTTCTCCCAAATGCAGCAAGGCCGATTGGTACTTGCTCCTCAGGTGGTCCATCTAAAGCAAACCGTGTATCAAATACATGCGGCTTTACAAAGCCGAGCAGCCGAGAAAGATCTGAAGTACAGCCTTGAATTCATAGGCGAGATCCCTCAATATGTTAAGTTGGATCCTCATCGGTTAACTCAAATTCTCCTTAATTTGCTTGGGAATGCGGTGAAGTTCACGAATCAGGGTGGTGTGAGAACGGAGATTCGTGTCTTTTCGGCTGTTGATGTGAAGCACAGCAATGACGTTACGTTTGAGATCGTGGTCTCGGATACTGGAATCGGGATCTCTGAGCATCAGATCGGAAAAGTATTTGAACCATTTGTTCAAATCAAAGAACAGGACCATATTGAGTCCGATTATTCATTAAGGGGTAACGGACTTGGTCTCTCGATTACAAGAAGTCTTGTTCTATTGCAAGGTGGGGTGATAGACGTCCAAAGTAAGAAGGGAGAGGGTTCGGCGTTTCGTGTGTGTTTGCCGGTTCATGTTGAGCAGGCGCCAAACTCTCTGCGTGATAAGTCTGAGCCCAGCGCGAATCCAATTGAAATAAATCTTCTGGTTGTGGATGATCACCAAATGAACCGAATGGTAGTAAGCAACCTAGTTAAAAAGTTCTTCCCTAATGCAACTATTACAGAAGCAAAAAATGGAACAGAAGCGTTGACGAAGATGCGCTCAGAACTCTTCGATTTAGTACTAATGGACCTGATCATGCCTGATTTAACAGGGACGGAAGTTGTTGAGATCATTCGTAAGGAGGCCGCTCCTTATTCAGATGTCAATGTCGTTGCTTTAACTGCTAATTTGGCTAATGAAGCGTTGCATGAGTGTAATCGTGTTCACATGCAAGGCGTCTTGCCTAAGCCTATAGATCTTGGTTTACTTGTGCAGACGATTACACAGTTTGGAATGCCCAAAGATCTGAAAGAAATTCACTGATGTAGTTCTAATGATGTGGACTCTTGCATGTGAAGTCTTGGTTGAAGTGTTCCAAGATTTCTTCCCAGCAATCGACGGTGATTATGTGGCCGTCTTCTGCGACCACTCCCTGGGCAATCATAAATAAAGACTTTAGCCTTTTCTGTGCTTTTTTTGCAGTCATCTTAGCTTCAGAAAATGATTTGCAGCCTTGTACTCTTAGCCAAGCTTGGGAGGCTTTGAAAAAGGAATAGCGAATTTCTTCTGCTTCTGCAGAAGATTGGGCGGCGGGCATTAATTCAATAGCCTTCTTGCGCATTTCATTCGTAATAATGACAGCATTAGTCATGGCGGATTGTTTAGGCATGTTTCGCGCGGGCCTAATGAAGGTAGGCTGATTTCTGAGGATGGATTGGTGTGCCGATCAATTGTGGAATGAGCTTCATGTTCTTAAAAACACGGAAATTCTCTATGTCCTCTGGTAGGAAGTCGGACAGCTCTTGATTAATCTCGCCATGGTTATTACGCCAATAGCCATTGGTAAGTCTGACGAAGTTCCGATACTCAATATCGCCCACGCTGTTGTAAAGGATGAGCTCGACAGCGCAAATGGAACGCTCACTTGATGCTCGGTATTCGGCCATGAGCACAGTGCGATTTGAAGATTCATCCGCATAGAGGGCGGCACATCCTTGATACAAACCGGGTGCGAGAGCTGCTTTCTGAGCGGCAACTGACGGATGGTTATAAATAAACATTTACTTAACTCCTTGACAATTAATGCGTTGTCTTTGGGCAAAGAGGCCCGTTGCTACAAGTGAAATTCCTTGTTCTAGATTGAAAGAGATCACTTTTGTTTCGACACTGCGCTTGTGATCAAGAGCCGCAACCATGGCAGCAGTGACTTCAGCAAGCTCATTTGAGTGGAAAACAGTTTTTTCTAGTGAGTTGATTCGGTCTACGACTTCTTCATGCCTACGGTCGTAGCCAGCTAAACCTTGATTTAAAAAGGTTCGCAGCATTTCTGCGCGCGAAATGCCAAGCTGTTTTGCTACCTGGCTTAGGGCGGCATGGGTTCGTTCATCTAGTCTGATCAGAACTGCTCTGGTTTTCATCTATAAATTGTAACACCTGAGTACACAAAATCATAACATAATGATTCTAAAGTAGGCATAAAACTAATTTCGGATTAACTATACGTACATTGGTATGTATTTAAAGGAGTGAGAAATGTGGAAGCCAGTGCAACGCATCAGGTGGAAGACAGAGCCGGGGGGGTGGCCAAATGAGGCGCAAGCGAAGGCCGCAATGCTTTTCGAGCCCATGCGTGTTGGTCCATTACATCTGGACTCAAGAGTCTGGGTGCCTGCCATGGTTCCATGGCGAGCGGCATTAGACGGTTCAGTTACTTCCGCGAACATCGACTGGTATCGAAGATTTGCGCAAGGAGCCCCGGGCGTAATCGTGGTGGAGGCAACGGGGATACGTGATGTTCCGTCTGGTGCTTTATTGCGTATCAGCGATGACAAATTCGTGCAAGGGCTGGGTGAAATCGCTCGTGTGATACATGAGGCCAGTGGGGGACGAACGCGGGCAATTATTCAACTCATTGATTTTCTGGCGATGAAGCGTCGCCCGGATCCCAAAGATTTCTTCTTCCGATATTTAGCGATTACTGAACGACATCGGGAGAAGTTGAATCTACCTGGGACAGATGATTTACAGGTGAGAACTGCGCTTTCAAAGCTAACAGAAGATCAGTTGACGCAGGTGTTAGAAGCGCGCGAGTTGGAAAATTTGAAGATGGGATTTAGGGAGCGTGTCACGGACGTGCATCTTCAACACATTCGAGAATTACCAGAGCAGTTGCCATCGCTTTTTGCTCAAGCAGCGAAGAGGGCCCAAGACGCTGGGTTTGATGGTGTCGAATTGCATTACGCGCATGCGTACACCATGGCATCTTTCCTATCGACCTTGAATACTCGGCAAGATAAGTGGGGCGGATCACGGGAGGACAGAGTCAGATTGCCGTTGGATGTATTTCGTGCGGTAAGAGCGTGTGTTGAACCGAGCTTTGCGGTCGGGTGTCGTCTGTTGACGGAAGAAATCATTGCTGGTGGTGCAGGGCAAGAAGATGCAGAGTTTTATGCACTTGAATTGTCGCGAGCTGGAATGGATTTTTTGTCTTTTTCCCGAGGTGGAAAATTCGAAGACGCACAGCAGCCGAAAGTTAAGCATGCCGCTTACCCGTATACAGGACCATCTGGATACGAGTGCATGCCTCAGTACATCTCGGACGAACAAGGCCCTTTTGGCAGGAACGTTGCGCCGACAAAAAGAATCAGGCAACGGTTGCGTGCAGAGAATCTGCAAGTGCCAGTGGTGGTTGCAGGTGGGATTTACGATTTTTCCGTTGCCGAGGAGCTACTTCGCAATGGCAGCGCAGATCTTATTGGCATGGCGAGACAAAGCCTTGCAGATCCAGATTGGCCGGAAAAAGTACGAATGGGTAGGGGTGAGCAGGTCCGTTTGTGCCGTTATTCAAATTACTGCGAAGCATTAGATGCTAGGCATGAAATGGTGACATGTGAGCTGTGGGACCGTGAAGATTTGCATTTGCCAGGGGTTGCGAAAACTCCGGACGGGAGACGTCGCCTAGTGCCAGAAAGCGAAGCGTGCAACAAGTCTGAAGATAATGGTAAACACTTAATGAAATAGATATTTGTAATCTATAACGTCTATATAAAATCCTAAGGTGGTAGATTTTATTTGCGGCTGTCTCGGATCTGCTTTTGTATGTAGTGCGGGGCCGCCAAAAACGTTCTTCTATTTTTTTAAACTTACCAAGGCTCAAGATGTTTCAAAAACTCTTCTCATTGAGGGAGCACAACACAACCGTACAAACGGAGGTAGTTGCGGGGTTAACAACGTTTCTGGCGATGGCGTACATAGTGTTCGTCAATCCAAACATTCTGAGTACGACGGGGATGGATAAAGGGGCCGTGATTGTCAGTACATGTTTAGCAGCGGCTTTTGGCTGTTTCGTAATGGCCTTTTGGGCGAATTGGCCTGTTGGGATGGCGCCAGGAATGGGACTTAATGCCTTTTTCGCGTTCACCGTGGTGCAGGGGATGGGCTGGACTTGGCAGGCAGCTTTAGGCGCAGTCTTTATATCTGGTTGTATTTTTGTCTTGCTAACGTTGACGGGGGTACGGCGTTGGATTGTCGAGGCGATTCCGGAATCTTTACAGGTTGCAATTCCAGCGGGCATTGGCTTATTTCTCGGACTGATTGCACTCAAAAGCGCAGGTGTTGTTGTCAAAAATGACGCAACGTTCGTGGCGATGGGTGATTTGCACGATAAGTCTGTACTATTTGCCGTGATTGGATTTTTTACGATCGTTTCTTTGGATTACTTCAAGATTCGGGGCTCGATCTTGCTTGGCATTCTGGCGGTAACTGCTTTAGGTGTGGGTTTCGATCCTAATGTGCAGATGCCTTACGAGTTCACCTCGCTGCCGCCAAGTATTGCTCCTACCTTTATGCAATTGGATGTCGCCCAAGCATGGAGTAAAGGTATCTTCAATGTGGTTTTGGTGTTCGTTCTGGTAGAGATATTTGATGCCACTGGTGTTTTAACTGGGGTGGCCAGACGCGCTGGGCTTCTAAGTAGAACCAATGGTATTAACAGGGCCTTGAGTGCAGATAGTGTCGCTATTTTGGGTGGTTCTGCATTGGGGACAAGCAGCACAACTGCATACATAGAGAGTCTCGCAGGCATTCAAGCGGGTGGAAGAACAGGATTGACTGCGTTAACGATTGGTGTTCTTTTCTTGTGTGCTTTGTTCTTCGCCCCGGTGATTACGGTAGTGCCCGCGTATGCAACGGCGCCCGCATTGGTCTATGTTGCTGGGTTGATGTTGTCTGAGTTATCTCATGTGAAATGGGAGGACGTTACTGAGGCGATACCTGCCGCTTTGACCGTATTTGCGATGCCTTTTACGTTTTCGATCGCGAATGGTTTGGCCTTCGGGTTTATTTCTTACACAACATTGAAGCTATTTACAGGGCAATGGAGAGATGTTCATCCGGCAGCATGGTTGATAGCAATCTTGTTTATGACACGATTCATTTTCTTGGGCGGTCATTGAAGCGACCCTGTCAGAAAAGGTTGCCTGATGCAGCAGAACCCGTTGTCGCAGGTTTGTTTACCAAAGAAGGTCTGGACGCTGCAACTGTGCATTTGCGCTCGGCGATGGGGAAGATGTTTTGCTAATTCAAAGGCCACATTGCGCGAGCTGTTCTCTCGTATGGTCCTCAACGTACTGTGTGGCAATACCGATGATCATGCACGAAATCACGCAGCGTTTCGGGATGGCAATCAGTTGACTTTGACGCCCGCCTATGACATATGCCGGCAATTACGCGCAGGTCAGCAGGCTTCGCAAGCCATGCTCATACACAAGCGTGATCGCAGCAGTCAGTTAGCTACTTGCATTGCCGCAGCACCCTCGTTTTTGATCGAAAAAGAGGATGCGATTCGTATCGTTAAGCCTTGCTGATACTTCAGCGACTGAATAGCCTCGTTCGGTGATTTGACGAACTGCTTCGTCTTTAAATTCAGGGGTAAAGCGTGGTGGTGACATGGTCTGCTCCTATGAAGAAATCATAGGTCCGAGCTGTCTACTGCACCGTGGGAAGTCCAAAGGGGCGCATAAGCTGACACGAGTACGGCCCAAGTTGGAACGTAGGCACGTTCGGGCTCAATGTGGAATGGGCTCGTGGGCTGTCAGAACTGGTGAATGCAGAATTTTTAACCAATAGCCGATCCACATAAGGTAGGGTGCGAATTTTCAGTTATCTCATTAACGGTTAAAATAAATACAAAAGTCCCTATTATAAGTAAATAAATAGTTACTTATAATTGTAATGCAACGAATGTGCGTCGGGCGCGGTCTTTTGGGCAACCGCGACGCTGGCCTCCTTCGCATTACGTTGCTGCGATCAGATGGGGGGCTTGAGAGGAGTTATTCCCATGAAAACGATTATTGAGCCATTTCGTATCAAGTCTATTGAGCCCATTCGCATGTTGTCGCGCCAAGAGCGTAAAGAGAAGCTGGCTTGCGCGCATTACAACTTGTTCGGCTTGCATTCAGAAGATGTATTGATAGATTTGTTGACGGATAGTGGTACTGGTGCTATGAGTGCTGCGCAGTGGGCGGCTGTCATGAGGGGGGATGAAAGTTATGCTGGGTCACCGTCTTTTTATCGCTTCGAGAAAGCGGTTAAAAATCTAATGCCTTTTAAACATGTAATCCCCACGCATCAAGGTCGAGCAGCGGAGGCAATTCTGTTTTCGATTTTTGGTGGCTCAGGAAAAAATATTCCTAACAACACTCACTTTGACACGACTAGGGGCAATATAGAGGCTTCGGGTGCGGTAGGTCATGATCTAGTGATTGCAGAGGGATTAGATCCATCGAACGAGCATCCATTCAAAGGCAATATGGACCTGTATCGCCTAGACAAGTACTTGGAGCAGTACGGAAAAACTGTGCCGTGTGTGATGATCACAATCACAAACAATGCTGGAGGTGGACAGCCCGTTAGCTTGGCCAACATCCGAGGAACGGCGGCCCTGGCTAGAAAGTACGGCAAGCCTTTTGTGATTGATGGATGCCGGTTTGCCGAGAATGCATGGTTTATCAAAGAGCGCGAACAAGGACAAAAAGATCGGAGTATTCCGGACATTGTGAGAGACTGTTTTGTAGAAGCTGATGTGATGACGATGAGCGCCAAAAAGGATGCATTTGGCAACATTGGAGGCTGGCTGGCATTGAATGATGATGACTTAGCCGAGCAGGCACGTAACCAACTGATCCGGTCCGAAGGTTTCCCCACATATGGTGGATTGGCGGGGAGGGATCTTGAAGCTCTAGCGCAAGGCTTGAGTGAAATTGTTGATGAGGATTATTTGCGGTATCGGATTCGAACTAACAGTTACATTGTTGAGCGCTTATCCAAGCTAGGAGTGCCTGTCGTCAAGCCTGCAGGGGGGCACGCAGTCTTTGTTGATGCGCGTAATTGGCTTTCACATATCCCACCTCTCGAGTACCCAGGGCAGTCGTTAGCCGTTGCGTTATACGAGGAGGGTGGTATTCGAGGTTGCGAGATTGGGACAGTAATGTTTGGACGTCAGCCTGACGGAACAGAGATCCCAGGGAGTATGGATCTGGTGCGACTTGCTTTCCCTAGAAGGACATACACGCAATCGCACGCCGATTACGTTGTTGAAGTGTTTGAGGAGATTAGCAAAGTCAAAGAACATCTTCGTGGCTACAAGATCACGAGGGAGCCACGGTTGATGCGACATTTCACGTGCAAATTCGAACGTCTTTCTTAGGGCGTGATCGCCAACAGGTCAAAAAATGCTGACATTTGGGCATCTTTGGAAGGGCGGTAAAAGGGCCGATTGCAGGGATGACCACTTATAGTTTCTGCTTGAAGGCTCAGTACATTGGGGCGCCTTGAGGTTACGGTTTGCGTAACGACAAGACTCGTTACATTGCGCAGGATCTCACAATGAGCGTGCCTTGGGGAAAACAATTACAACAAACAGTTCTTGGACCTAGGCTACGTGCTAGGCGTGAGGTACTTGGCTTGACACAAGAACAACTTGGTGTCGCGATTGGGCTCGATGAATCATGTGGAAAGACACGCATAAGCCGCTATGAGGGGGGTGTTCATGAGCCGCCTCTTCAAACGTCTAAGCAATTGGCGGAAGCGCTGAGTGTTCCATTACCTTATTTGTTCTGCGGTGATGAAATAACAGCAGAAATAATTTTGTTAACGGATCGTTTGGATCTTACGGGCAAGCAAATGTTGCTCGAATCTGCGAAGAAGATTCTGATTTCCATAACGGAAGGAAATGTGAAGCAATGTCCGGTGTGTAAACAGCTTAATACTCAACTGCCGGAGTAAAAGGAAGTAACTACTTCTTTCTTTTAGAGCGAGCTGCTGCGTGCATATTTCACCCAGAACGATGGGCTAATCGCCAATGTAGGGCATGCCGATGCCACATCAGCCTTTAACATGTATTTAGATATGAGATGATGCGGTAGATCAAAAGACGTTGTTTTTTTCTATTCAAGAAGTCGAAAATGTAGTGGAAATTGCCCAGCTTCCAAGTTACGATAAACGTAACTCAACGGACTTGGGAAATTCTCATGACTTCTCTGAAAACTGGTGCTTCTATTGGCTTGCGGGATGTTACGCGCGCGCTTGTGGCCTTTATTGTTGGTGTCACCCTAATTTCATGTGGCGGCGGCGGTGGCGGCGATGGAAATAATAGCTCTGGAGGAGGCGGTGGCTCCGGTAACAATTCGGCGACTTACAACATCGCTGGCACTGTTTCGGGGCTGGCAACGGGTCAGCAAATAACACTTCAAAACAATACTGGGGATGATCTTATTGTTAGCGCGAATGGCGCGTTCTCATTTACTACACCTGTGTCCTACAACACAGCATATGCAGTTACGGTTCTGAGGCAACCAAAGAGTTTTTTGTGGTGTTCTGTCTCGGCAAATGGAAGCAGTAGTTCAGTAACAAGTGACGTGTCAAACGTAACAGTCTTATGCGCCGCATCTGCTGCAAGAGCAAGTACGCTGGTCAGCACGGCATCTGCCAATCCAGCTCCTACAGGTGTTGCCGTGGATACGCAAGGTAATGTGTATGTTGCCCAATGGAGAGATGATTCCAATAGCGACCCTAATGTCATTGCGCTTAGTTCTAGCGTATGGGGCACGGTATCTAAGATCAATACAAGCAATCAACAAACAACGTTTGTGCCAGGGCTTAATGATCCTGTTGGATTGACATTTGATGCAAGCGGAAATCTGTATGTGATTGAGACAAGCTCTACAGTGATCAAGAAAGTCACAAGTGCCGGGGTTGTATCTACGTTTATTGATATAAACGCGATTGATTCGAACATCACTACGCCTGCAGCGATTTATTTTGACAGTCAAACCGACAAGTTTTATGTATCAGACCAGTACGGCTACATCTCAGTCATCACGTCGGCAGGTGCATTGAGTAGATCTATTGCGTTACCTAACTCCCCATCTGTATTAGGAGTTGTAGTTGATGCGAGTGGCAACATTTATGCCAGTGATTACACGAACAGTCTGATCCTGAAGATAGACACCTCAAACAACGTGACGACATTCGTGGGCTCATCGCAGGGCTTTGCAGATGGCACGACAACAAATGCGAAATTCAACAGTCCATACGGCATCACCAAAGACACGAGTGGTAATTTGTATGTGGCGGATCAAGGAAATAACAAGATCCGTAAGATCACAGCGGCAGGAGTTGTCACTACGCTGGCTCCTACACTGAGTTCTGGTGCTGCAGCAACTTTCAACGCGCCCACAGGAATCACAACAGATGCGAATGGGGTGTTGTACGTGACCGAGTATTACGGGCGTAAAGTTAGCAAGATTTCTCCTATTTCGCCGTGAATATGGGTTAACAGTGGTTACGCAGGTAGCCACGAATCATCTAGAGGCAGTCTGAGCAGCAAGCTAAGTGCCTCTTTTCATTGTGAGCGGTACTTCATTGTGAAAAGCCACAGAGTTGCTTGATGAATTCAGGGACTGGAATGGCCTTAATCTGATGGTGTGAGCTGCCAGGAGTGTTGCCAACGTGCTTAGCAAAGACTCTTGTTTCGATGCAGGTCATGATTGAACATTGATCGCGCATCACCTCATAGTGCATTACAAAACTCGTTTTTCGCCATTTTGTGATCCGCGTGTGGATCGACAGATCGTCGCCGTAGCTCGCTGTGTTGGTAAATCGTGCGTGAGTATCAATGACTGGGGTCCCTAGAATTCCGAACTCGCGTTCTGTTATATGCCATGGGGGAACACCACGTTGGGTGAAGTAGTTTCTCGATGCTGCATCAATCCATTTAAAGTAGTTTGGAAACCACACGATACGAGCGGGATCGCAATCACCAAATTCGACTAGCTTATTGTAGGTAACAACGATGGACATGCTGTTTGTCAAACACGTTCTAAGATAACCGAGATGCCTTGCCCAACGCCTATGCACATGGTACACAAAGCGAATCTCTTTTGTGAGTAATGGAGTCGATTGATTGCCGTTGTAACTAGACGAGCACCCGACGCTCCAAGTGGATGTCCCAGTGCAATGCCACCACCCCAAGAATTGATTTTCGGGTCATCATTTTTCAGTCCGAGTCCACGCATGACGGCGAGTGTTTGAGCAGCAAAAGCTTCATTAATCTCGACCACATCCATTTGGGACATTTTCAAACCAGTGAGTGCAAGAACCTTCTCGCTTGCAGGAACGGGACCAATGCCCATGAGACGCGGCTCCACGCCTGCAACGGCCATGGCAACAATACGAGCTCTTGGGGTTAGTCCATTGTTGATGGCACTCTTCTCATTCGTTACGAGTAGGGCACAAGCACCATCGTTGATTCCGCTGGCGTTTCCTGCAGTTATCGTTCCTTGGCTATGCGTAATGGGGCCAAGAGACGACAAAATTTCTAAACTTGTGTGCCTTGGATGCTCATCCGCGTCCACAGAAATTGGATTCGCTCCTTTTTGTGGAATTTGAACTGGTGTGATTTCTCGAGCATGATGACCATCGGCTTTAGCTGCAAGCGCACACAGTTGACTGCGCAAAGCCCAACGATCTTGTTCTTCTCGAGTAATTTTGAATTGAACAGCGAGGTTTTCGGCAGTCTCTGGCATCGAGTCAATGCCGTATTTGTCCTTCATGTCGTGATTAACAAATCGCCAACCGATTGTTGAATCGAAAAAAGAATTGCTACGTGCAAATGGGGCCTCAGATTTAAGCATCACATACGGGGCCCGTGTCATGCTCTCAACGCCGCCTGCAATGATTAATTGCGCTTCCCCAGATTTAATAGCGCGTGCAGCTGTGCCTATTGCATCAAGTCCTGAGCCACATAAACGATTGATTGTTACGCCGGCAACGCTAGATGGCATGCCAGCAAGAAGACTGGCCATACGTGCTACGTTGCGGTTATCCTCACCTGCTTGATTAGCACAGCCAAGAATCACATCAGACATCTGTTCCCAATCGATGTTGGGGTTTCTTTGCATCAGTGTGCGGATAGGTATTGCGGCAAGATCATCGGTTCTCACTCTGGCCAAGGCGCCACCATAACGCCCAATAGGAGTGCGAATAGCGTCGCAGACAAAGGCTTCAGGATTCATGGTGAACTCTCAAAAAGAATGGATACATCTGCTGGCACGAAACTGTTGCCGCAGTGCTGTGCAAGCCCCGCAACGTCGTTTTGAAGTTGTTGGCGATCTTGTTGCCGGGCCCAAAAGACTGGGCCACCTTGCCAACGAGGAAATCCGTAACCGTGAACAAAGACCACATCAATATCAGAGGCACGTTGTGCAACTCCTTCACGCATAAGCAATGCAGCTTCGTTGACCATACTCAGCAGTGCGCGGTTCTGGATGTGCTTAGAATTCAACGTTCGCCTTTTGATCCTGCGGCGTTGAGATGCATTCTCAATAATCTGGCGAACGAGTTCACTGGTGTTGGCTTGTTTTTTGCCGTTGGTGTAGTCGTAATAGCCGGCGCTTGTTTTACGTCCGAAACGTCCTAGTTCGCATAGGGTGTCTAAGATATCAACGTAGCGTGTTTCTTGGTTTTTGCGTTGTGTTTTTCGCATACGCCATGCGATATCTAAACCCGAGAGATCGGCCACCGTGAATGGCCCCATAGCCATACCAAAGTCAACAAGCGCTGCATCTACTTCTTCAGGCCAAGCGCCGTCTTCCAGCATGAATTCGCATTGTGTGCGATATGCGTTGTAAATTCTATTGCCAATGAATCCGAAACTGTCTTTCGTGACCACTGGGTACTTGTTGAGCCGGTTTCCAAAGGCTATGACAGCATGCAGAGTTTCTAGACAAGTTTGTTTTGCATTCACGATCTCCAATAACTTCATCACGTTAGCTGGACTGAAGAAATGAAGCCCTATGACCCGCTTTGGACGAGTAGTAGCTAATGCAATTTTATCGACACTGAGGTAGGAGGTGTTGGTGGCCAGAATTGCATTTGGGTTTGCGAATTGATCGATCTTTTTGAAAACGTCTTGCTTGACAAGCATGTCTTCATAGACGGCTTCAATGACTAGGTCTGCTTTAGCAAGTTCTTCCCAATTCAATGAGCACAACAAATGAGATAGACATTTGCTTGCCTCAACAGGTGACAATTTACCAGTCTCGACTTGTTTTTGGTAGTGACTGAAGATACGTTCTTCTCCGGTATCTAAAGCTTTCTTGTTTTGCTCTAACAACACAACCGAAAACTCAGCATCTAGTAAACAAATTGCAATTCCCGTTCCCATCGTCCCAGCGCCAATTACGCATACCGTATTGATGGGGATGGGGGCAACTTCTTTTGTCTGCAAGGGCCTTTTGCATGTTTTCTCTGCAAAGAACAAATGCCGGAGTGCTTGGGCCTCTTGAGACTTTCTTAGCTCAAGAAAAGCTGCGCTTTCGAGTACGAGCCCCCCTTCGATAGGAAGTCTTGCAGCTGTTTGAATGAGATCAATCGCCTTTGCAATAGCAGGACGACATCTACCTAGTTTTGTGTATCGGTTGATGGCCTGATCTATAAGGGCAGGATCTTCGTTTGGAACCTGCTCATCACGAACTCTAGATTTATGCTCGATATTTTTCGCGAACAGGGTGGCCGCTTCTAAGATATCTGAACAAACCACCGAATCAACTAACCTAAGATTCTTTGCTTCTTCTGCGGAAAGTCGTTGCGTGCCACAGATTAAGTCAATAGCGCGAGAAATGCCGATTCTTCTGGGAAGCAATTGAGTACCACCCGCACCGGGAATAATCCCAAGAGACACCTCTGGTAGACCTATGACAGTATCTAGATGTGCGATACGAGCATCACATGCCAAAGCCACTTCTAGACCTCCCCCTAGAACGGCACCTTGGAGGGCGGCAACAATGGGTTTCTTGCAGTTCTCTATAACGCGAATGACATCTAATAAAACAGGTCCGTCAGAGGTCCTTGCGAACTCATGGATATCTGCCCCTGCGATAAATGTGCCATTGGAGCCAACCAAGACAGCTACTCGCGCATTCGATTGTTCGAAATCATTAACTGCGGAAATGAGCCCGCGCCGAACTGAGATAGAGATTGCATTAACCGGCGGGTTGTCTAACGTGATCACGTAGACGCCTTGTTTAACTTGGCCTTGAACGGGCGAGATAAGTACCATAATTCAGGACTCTTGTGTGCCTTGAGGTAGATGCGGTTCATTGCCAAAAGAGGCAATCCCCGTGATTGCCCTGCCGAGGATGAGTGCATGAATGTCATGAGTACCTTCATAGGTATTGACCACTTCTAGATTTACCAAGTGACGTGCAACGCCAAACTCGTCGGAGATGCCATTACCTCCCATCATGTCCCTAGCCATTCGCGCGATGTCCAAGGATTTCCCGCAGCTGTTGCGCTTGAGAATGGAGGTAATTCCTGTGGCAGCTAGACCGTCATCTTTCATTCGGCCTAATCGCAAACATGCTTGCATTCCTAAACTGATCTCAGTCAGCATATCTGCCAATTTCTTTTGTATCAGCTGATTCGCAGCTAATGGGCGACCAAATTGTTTGCGGTCTAAGACGTACTGACGTGATCTATTAAAACAATCTTCTGCCGCGCCTAACGCCCCCCAAGCAATGCCATAGCGGGCGCTATTCAAGCAAGTAAAGGGGCCTTTAAGGCCGCGCACTTTCGGGAACATGTTTTCTTCTGGAACAAATACATCGTTCATCACGATCTCTCCGGTGATTGATGTTCGTAAGCCAACTTTGCCATGTATGGCGGGCGCACTTAAACCTTCCCATCCTTTTTCCAAGATAAAGCCACGAATAGCACCGTCGTCGGTTTTAGCCCAAACAACAAATACATCGGCAATTGGACTATTGGTGATCCACATTTTGTTGCCCTTGAGCATGTAGCCACCGTCTACCTTTTTTGCTCGGCTAGCCATGCTCGAGGGATCAGAGCCATGATCCGGCTCTGTGAGTCCGAAGCACCCAATCCATTCGCCTTTAGCAAGTCTTGGTAAGTATTTTTGGCGTTGGGTTTCGGTGCCGAATTCATGAATTGGGACCATAACCAATGAAGATTGCACGCTCATCATCGAGCGGTAACCGCTATCTACCCGTTCGACTTCGCGAGCGATGAGGCCATACGCAACATAGTTCAGACCAGGACCGCCGTATTCGGTGGGGATGGTTGGTCCAAGCAGGCCCAACTCACCCATTTCCCGAAAGATTTCTACATCGGTTTGTTCGTGCCGAAATGAGTTGAGGACACGAGGCGCTAATTTGTCTTGGCAGTAAGCAAAAGCGGCATCGCGCACCATTCGTTCTTCTTCGCTCAGTTGTTGATCCAACAAGAATGGGTCGTTCCAGTGAAAGGTGGGGGTGTGCATTTCGGACTCCTTTGAGTGTTGATTATCAAACACATTATTTTCACTAAGGTATTAACATAGTGGTGTTAAAAGAATTATATGGGGTTACATTATGGCCATGAAGAAACTTTGGGATATCTCTCCGCCGGTGACCGAGTTCAGTCCCGTTTTCCCGGGGGACACAGCGTATGAGCAGGGCTGGGTTGCTCAAATTGGGAATTCCTGCCCAGTAAATGTTTGTCGACTAACGTTTTCACCGCACATTGGTGCACACGCAGATGCGCCACTGCATTACGACGTTGATGGGAAAACGGCAGGTGAATTAGCGCTCATGCCTTTTTTAGGCAGATGTAGCGTGATTGATGCCAGAAATGCAGGTGCTTTGATTCAACCCACGGACTTAGAGCATGCATTTGAAAATCTCGCTCCCCGTGTTCTTGTCAGGGGATATGAAAGATTCCCACTGAATGAGTTTGATCCGAAGAGTAAAGCGTTTGCACCGCAGACGCTAATTGCCCTTGCAAGCTTGGGCGTGTGTTTGATTGGAACAGACAGCGCAAGCGTAGATCCAAGCGATAGCAAAGACCTACCCAGTCATGAAGTGTTGCGTCTGAAAGGTATGCGAGTGCTAGAGAACTTGTATTTGGATGAGGTCCCAGAGGGGGAGTATGAATTGATTGCATTACCGCTGAAGCTGATGACAGCGGATGCAAGTCCAGTAAGAGCTGTATTGCGTGAACTGTGAATTTAAGAGGAGTTTTATGAAGCCGCTAAGTTACGAAGACTGCCAAACAATGGATCGACAAGATCCATTGTGTGTGTTGAAGGATATGTTTCAGTTGCCGCAAGGCCTAGTTTATTTAGATGGAAATTCTTTGGGCGCATTACCAAAGATGGCACAGAGCAGAGTCACTCAGGCCATTCAGCATGAATGGGGAAATGAGCTCATTCGCAGTTGGAATACTTCGGGTTGGTTTGAGCTTCCAAGAAAAGTCGGTGACAAGATTGCGCAATTGATTGGTGCATATCCTGGAGAGGTTGTTGCAACCGATACAACATCAATTAATTTATTCAAAGTGCTGGCGGCTGCTCTGAGTATTGCTGCGTCGGATTCCCCGACGAAAAAGAAAATCGTCAGCGAACGAAGTAACTTCCCGACAGACTTGTACATCGCGCAAGCAATATGCAAAGAACGAGGATACGAGCTCGTACTCTTTGATCTGCATGAGCAAGCGCTTGATTCTGTGCTTTTGGAAGATGTCGCCGTGTTGATGCTCACGCATGTCAACTACAGAACGGGGGCGATGCACGACATGCTAAAGGTGAGTGAGTTAGCCCACGACCGAGGAATATTGACAATTTGGGATTTGGCACATAGTGCGGGAGCAGTTCCAGTGGACCTCCATTCAGATAAGGCAGACTTTGCGGTTGGGTGTGGCTACAAATATCTCAATGGAGGTCCCGGAGCTCCAGCATTTGTTTGGGTACACCCCAAACATGTGGGTAGATTCTGGCAGCCGCTTGCCGGATGGTGGGGGCATGAAAGGCCGTTTGATTTCTCTCCTAACTACATACCTTCACCCAGCATTGTCCGATTCCAATGTGGAACTCAACCGATCTTAAGTTTGGTTGCATTGGAGTGTGGAGTCGATGGTTTTCTAGCTGCTCAGGAATTGGGGGGGATGCATGCACTACGAAAAAAATCACTCGCTTTGACTGAGTTGTTTATGCGTTTGGTGGACGAACGCCTATCAACATACGGTATTTCGATTGTGACACCTCGCAAACCTGAAGAGAGGGGGTCTCAGGTCAGCCTTATTGCCAAAGAAGGGGCCTACGAAATTGTTCAGGCTCTTATTGCCCGAGGTGTTTTAGGAGATTACCGAGCTGGTGATGGTGGGAAGTACCCAGATATTTTGCGATTCGGATTTACGCCTCTTTACCTTGGTTTCTCAGACGTATGGAAGGCTGTAAATCAGCTTCACAAGGTGATGCAAACCGAAGAGTGGCGCGACCCTCGATTTGCACATAAGAACGCAGTAACTTAACTTTAAATTCAAGGAGACTAACCATGACAGGATGCCCAATGCATGCAACTTCTAATGGAGAGCGCATCGTTTTAGAAGAGGCCGCCCAATTAGATTTCAGTGGAAAGATGAGCTACGGGGACTATCTTCAGCTGGACAAAGTGTTATCCGCGCAGAATCCACAATCCGAAGAACACGATGAGATGCTGTTTATCGTGATGCATCAAGTGAGTGAGCTCTGGATGAAATTGCTGCTTGCTGAACTTCGTGAGGCAATAAGTGATGTACGGAATGAAAACTTATCGCCAGCTTTTAAGAAACTTGCTCGCGTTTCTAGGATCATGGAACAACTTGTTCACGCCTGGGATGTACTGAGTACGATGACACCCTCTGAGTACACCGCGTTTCGCCCACATTTGATGCAATCGAGTGGTTTTCAGAGTTGGCAATATCGATGCATTGAGTTTAGCTTGGGCAACAAGAATGCGGCTATGTTGCAGCCCCATGCCCATAAAGAGAACCTACTTGATTGGGTGACTCAGGCTTATGAAGCCCCGTCTCTGTATGACGAGAGTTTGCGCTTAATGGCTAGGCAGGGGTTACACATTCCAGAGACGCACCTGAATCGTGATTGGCGTGGTGCATACAGTCGAAACGAGGAAGTGGAACAAGCGTGGCTTGTTGTTTATAAGGACCCAACGAAATACTGGGCTCTGTACCAGTTAGGTGAGAAGTTGGTGGATGTTGAAGATGCTTTCCGTTTATGGCGATTCCGTCATGTGACCACGGTAGAACGTGTTATAGGATTTAAGCGCGGTACTGGGGGAACTGGGGGCATTAGTTATTTGAGAAAAATGCTGGATGTTGTGCTGTTCCCTGAGGTTTGGTCAGTACGAACACATCTTTAAGCCTTTCTCTCTAAGACGCTGTATTCGTTGTGGAGTGAATACACGCGGTCTTAACAGCGTTGACTCTAGTAAATGCGAGGTCTCTATGCTGTTAAGGAACACTCACTTGAACATAATGGAGACCATGATGAGTCATGGTGACAGAAAACAAGTCACGACTGACGATGGCAGTATTTACGAAGTTGAAGCATTGCGTCTTCCCAGTGCAGGTACGGTCAACGTATTGGTAGTTACCGAAGAAATGCAAGCGGTGGCTATTTCGCTGTTGCCCATTGCTCAGAGGATGGCCAAATCTAGAGCGACGAGGGCGTTCTTTTACAAAACATCTGAACGACGTCTCGAAGCGTTCGGTGAGCGGGGGTTTTTGCAAGCAGAGGAGGCCTCGCGTGAAGCAAATAAGTATGCACAAACACTTGCGTTGGTGGCTGAAGGTGTTTCAGTAAAAGGGGATCAAAGGGTCACGTTGCGCACTTGGCAAGAAGTGATGGCTGTTTTCCATCAAAACAAGACTCGTAATATAGATGGTTGAAATGCTTTTTGATCGGTGCAGATTGCTTTTGGTTGTTTGCTGAGCTCGGTGTCGCAACGGTCATCTGCGTGCATTGTTACTTCTCATTGAAACTACATGAAGCATAGAAAAGTCCCCAGCCGGCAACGACGTGGTGCAAATCCGTTGGCTATGTACTCCGCATTATCTAGCTCTCGTCGATTTGAGCCAGATGAAAAAGTTGACGTTATTTTGCCATTGAGGATTGCGTTTGAGGCACTCGCAAGCGGTACCTATACAGATGATGATGTAGGCAATCTCTACACGGCAGCATGTTTAGGATTGAAGATCCTCCGAGTTGAGGACACATTGCATCAATGTTGTCTGAATGCACGCGCATACCTCTTTACTGTTTATGAGCAGTTAATAAATGAGGGTATATGCGTGAATCTAGAGATGGAGCAAAGAGCGGGAATTCTCACGGTTGTTGAAATATATGAGGCCGTGGTCGAGCAAGTTACCCCTGCAAGACTTTTGAGCTTGATAGAAGATATCAAGATACATCGCAAGCCTACGGCAATCGTTCATAGTTGAGTTGACACTGGTCCATTGAGGATGGAAATATTGAGGTCCAAAATGGACGTGTCGAGTGGTGAGTGTGACAGCGGAACGTCCGCACGGCATCAGGCACAGCCTGACACTTCATGTGTTGGACAACACTCGACTCATTGGTTTCGACAATGCGCATGGTGTGAAACCTCTCGCTTCACATCTCAAGCATGCAGGAAAAAGGTTTCCATACGACTACCGCCATCGGCATGTTCTGGACGAAGGAGTTTTGTTTGGTGACCTATGCGTCATGGCTATGTTGATGGGCCATTCGACATTTTGAAGCGCCCCTCAAGCCATGACTTGAGAGGAGCAAATATCGAGAACACGAGACTTCATGCTTTTCATTACCGGTGCGTTAGAAAAGCCTGTAGATATCCCAAGCTGTTTTCCCGATAGGATTTTCCTTCCAGCTCATTGCCTCAAGGCTACATGTGCTGGTAATCGTGATCGGTTCTCAGAATTTAGAAACGCGCACCGATTGAGAAGCTCAAAGCTTTGGAGGTGATGCCATCTTTGTGATAGAAATTCATATAGTCCACCTGACCATACAAAGTATCTGTCAACTTAGTTTGAACACCTAAACCGTAACTGAAGTCAGATCCTGAATCCGCTGCGGAAAGACCAGATGCGCTAACCTTAAGGTTTGTTTTGAACCAGCCAAGGCGGCCAAAGAGTTCAGTGTTCTTGGCAATTTCCATTTTGGGCTTAAGAAAGAGACCATATCCACTAGATGTGACATCCGCGCCTTGATACGTGTCCTTGGACACAGTGGTTGCATACATAGCTTCTACAGCGAGGTTCTCATGAACATTCTTGCCAACACCAAAACGTGCCAGTTTTGGTTTAACTGTTGCAGTGGAGTCACCCAACGACAAAGGGGTATAACCGAGCTCGGCATAGTAACCAGAATCATTCTTGTAGGAGTCAGCGAGCGCTGAGCCAGCAACACACAGTGAGAAGAGCGTGGCTAATGCAATCTTGGTAGTTTTCATTTTTCTTTCTTTCATAGTTAGTATTTAAGCTCTCTTTAGAGCCGAGTGGATGATACATTATTTGTATACTATCTATTGCTTTTCATCTAAAAAACAACACTTGCATTTGATCCATTCAATTCTGTTTCTAGTGATGTCATAAAAAGGGGCCGTCTCAAAACCCCAAATTAAAGGTACGTTAAGGCTGCGCCGAGACTGGTACCCAGCTGCTGAAAGTCATTCAGGTTTGTAATTTGAAGAAACTTGCCACTCCATCCTCGATTTATATCAAGCAGCCAGTTTCAGTAAGTTTTAGACTGTCAGCTTTGCACGGGGCTGTGGTTCCGCTAGTCGTCCACGTCGGAGCAGTTGTTGAACCTTAAACGGAGATATGCCATACTTATCCACATGCCCAAAGCATCTACCAATTCTGCTAAGAAGGTTTCACACAAACGAATTGCAGTTCGTGCGAAGAAAGCTCGCGCCGCAGCCAGTGTAAAAGGGGCGATGGATGCTCACTCGTTGGTTGCGACAAAGCCTCTCAAAGGGCCAGAAGCATTGGATCTTCTCAGGGCTATGGGTATCGTCACTCCTAGTGGCAAATTGGCCCTTGCATACAGTTGAGTCACCGTAATCTTGTTCTTGCTTACCACGGCTGTGACATTACGGTTCGTGATGATTTAGTAAGCGGTCGGATTAAGCTGAAACACTCGACCAATAGGTATGACTGGTTGGGCTCTGGAATTTATTTGTACGAGTCAGATTTGGAACGCGCATTGGCGCACGCTAAAGCTTTGCACCAATCTGAGCCTACATCCCGTTTCGGCAGGTCTTTAGAAAGCCCAAACAACGCAAAAGCTGGTGAGCGTACAGGCTCAGGATGTCGTTGGACTAACAAATCAAAGTCAATATCTTCGTCATACGAAGCATCGGGCCACGTGTGGCGAAACGATGTGCCACGTCCGAATAGGCTGTTGTACTCTGTTCGTCGCTTATTTCCTAAAGGGGTGCTGCACCCTTGGCAACAACCCAAGTTGTCCATATGCGCGCTCATGGAATCGGTCAACAACAATGATCGATGATTTCGATATTTAGCGCCACAAGTCAAGCAGCTATCTAACAGCGGGGTGCTATGTTTTCTGCAATGCGTGAAGTTGCGGTACCGCCATTGCCATCGCAGATAACCTTTGAAAAAATCTGGATCATCTGAAATAAGTCGTGAACGATGGGGTAAGCCACTTTAATCATTCGCAGAATTCAAGGCAATATTTTTAATCAATCGTCAACTAAGTGCTTCTGACTTTTGAGAAATTGCGCTCTGGTTGTTAGTATTTGTTCGAGGGGCGCTACAGGCTGGCAGCGGTCGGTGTGCGTTTGCGTCCCACAGGCCACAACCGATCCAAAGCAGACTATTGCCATCGCGGTTTGAGTACCGCATAGCCGACCTTTAGACCTTATGCCACGCCTCGCCTCCGAAAATACTCGGGTAACTTCGAATGCCGGCTATCTTGCGCAAGGTTTGGTGCAGCATGAGCGATCTCGTCCAAGCATTGCCCCAACTCCTGAGGCGCCCACTGCCGGTCGGCAATCACTGCATTCAGCAGTAGCAGTGCTTCCTCTGGGAATCGTTTGCACAGACCAGATTCGTTGAGCAGATGCACAACGTAGTGGGGGTGTTCAATCGGTTGCAACCAATTCTGCACTGCAGCCAGGGCCGCCGGAAATTCACCTTGGGCGGCAATCACCAGGCGAGTCAAAGACTCGGCTATTCGAGGTGTAGCCAAATCGCGGGACTTTGGCCAGATCTTTTGCCAGAACGGCAGGGCTCGGTTCATCCAGTAGTCCTCACGTTGATCGACTGCGCCTTCAAGCGCCTGGGAGAGCGCCTGCGCGGATTCCTCGAGACCTTCTTGTGGAAGCGCACCATGGACGGCGCCTATGACGGCGCCCCTACGTATGCGGCGGTGGCCAGCCACGGGGAGGCGGATATTGAAGTGGTCATCCCGCCTCCTGTGACGGCCGTGCTCAGCGCAGATGCAGAGTGCAACCCAACGCAGAGAGACAAGCTCATTGCCGTGATTGCCGAGAGGGGGAGACTGGCTTGGCAAGCGGAAACGGGCTATGGACAGAGGGCGTTGGTGGAGACGGCGATGGGCCGCTACAAGGGGATCATTGGGCCCAAGTTGCGCGCACGCAGTGCTGGTGGTCAGCGCGCTGAAGCGATAGCTGGTGTAGCCGTTCTCAACAGGATGTTGAGTGCTGGGCGGCCAAACTCCGTGCGCAAATCGGCCATGGCCTCATAGCCTCGTTTGGGGCTGGGGCCACTTCGTCTTGAAGTATATCCATGCAACAACGCCGTTTTGCCGGGAGATTTCTAGGCGCTGCAGTAACTCTTTGGCGGTGTGGTGCAGCGGTGCCAGCATTTCGCGTTTGTCGCGCTCGCGGTTCATGTGCTGGTGGCCAAAGTTCTTGGCATCCTGCTTGAGGACAGCCAGCTCGGAGAGGGTGTCTTCATGCACCAGCAACTGCGCCAATGCCGCCTTGAGCGGGTTCGTCCAACAGGCCATCGAGCAAGCCGCCCAAGCGGCGGTGCTCGGCGGTCAATGCGCCACTGACAATCTCCTGCAGGGTGGTGTAGCCCGGCCGGATGATCTTGCGCTCGCCCAGCGCGGCGACCAATTCCATGGCCACGAAGCTGGGTGTCACATCACGGCGCACCAGTTGCTCGGCCAGCGATGCGAGCCAGAGCAGACTGGCCGAAGACCAGGATTGGTACCCGGCCAGTGCTGTGATACCGTCACGCTGGGCATAGCGTTCGTGCTTGGAGATGGGCAGCAGCGCCACCGCCTGGTCTTGGAAATACCGGCTGGTGACGAAGGCGCAGTCCTCAGCCACCTCATCCCAGTCGAACGCGAAGAAGGCGCGCTTGGCTTTGAAGTAGCCAATTTGCAGAATGCAATGCACCTGGGCATGCAGGCTGGGGCGGCTATTGACCAACGCCAGCTCAGTCTCTGACAGAGCGAGGTATTCCAGTTGCTGGCCCTCGTCGAAGTTGGGTACACCGTACAGGGCCTCTTGCACGGCGTCCGACAAGACGCTCAAGCGCTCGCTCTTGGCGGTCATTGCGGTGACGCCGCGTGGGCAGATTGCAGTGCGGTGTACAGCGCCGTTTTGCTCACCTTGAGCCGTGTAGCGGCTTCCCGAACGTTTAGCCCGTTGGCGATGTGTTTACGCGCCTGCTGCAATTTGTCAGCGGTAATACCGGCTTGCGCCCGCGAGCGGCAGCAGCTGTCAACCCAGCCTTGGTGCGCTCGCGGATCAGATCGCGCTCGAACTGGCCCAGCGCGCCAAAAACATGAAAAATGAGCCGCCCGCCTGGCGTGGTGGTGTCGATTGCTTCCGTGAGCGAACGGAAGCCGACGCCTCGCGTCGTCCATCGCGCCTATCGTCTCGATCAGGTGCGGCATGGAGCGCCCGAGTCGATCCAGTCGCCAAGCACGTCGCCGTCGCGCATGTAGGCCAGCGCGTCAGCCAAGCCGGGCCGGTCAGCCTTGGCCCCGGAGGCCGTGTCCTCGAAAATGCGCTCGCAGTCCGCCTTGCGCAACGCATCCGTTTGCAAAGCGGTATCCTGATCCGCTGTCGATACCCGCGCATAGCCGATCAGTGCCATTTGCCGCCTCTTGTCCACCATCTCGTCCGCTTATCTTAATGTCCGAAAACCCGTTATGCAAGCAATTTGCCGGACAGTGTCTGACATGGCCGAATAACGATCGTTTGTCGAACTCCAGGTGGCGCAGCAGCACCAAGTATGATAAGGTAATACCTTGAGTACTTTACCGGAGGTTGCCATGACCACTGCTGCCGTTCGCCCTGTGGCGATCAAGATCGACGAGGACATCAAGGTGCGAGTGAAGCGCCTGGCTGACGCACGTCACCGCACGTCGCACTGGTTGATGCGCGAGGCGATCACCCAGTACGTTTTTCGCGAGGAAAAGCGCGAGGCCTTCCGCCAGGACACGCTCAAGGCATGGGAAGAGTACCGCACCACCGGACTGCATGTGACCGTCGATGAGGCCGATGCTTGGCTTGCCCAGCTCGAACAGGGCAAGGATATAGAACCTCCGGCATGTCACGTCTGATCTGGTCACAACCGGCGCTGCTCAATGTGCAGCGCCTCTATCGATTCCTGGCGGCAAAGAACCTTGACGCTGCAAAGCGCGCGGTGAAGGCCATCCGCCACGGCGTGAAGGTGCTGGGGCAGCAGCCCGGCGTCGGCCGCCCCGTCGAGGACATGCCAGACGAGTTTCGGGAGTGGATCATTGACTTCGGCGATAGCGGCTACGTGGCCCGCTACCGCATCGACTCGGATGCCGTCACGATCCTCGCGGTTCGGCACCAGAAAGAGGTGGGCTACTGATGAGCATGAACGAATTCCGACGACTGGCCGCGAAGATCGACCAGCACATGCAGCAGCTTGACGCCCAGGGTGTCAGCGAGACCCATGCCATCATCAATCGCATGATCTGGTACGGGCCTGACCTGCACAGGATTTGGGTCGGGACATCCGACCAGCAGCTCATGGCATTGTCCCGTGAGTTCCCAGGGTTCTATAATTATGCCCGCATCATGGAAGAGGCATCCGAAGCCGAGCTCCGCAAGGCTTCGCGACCCTATGACGGCATGGCCGAGTTCCCCGAACAGCACAAGCAAATGGGCGCGCAACTACTGACCACGGCGGCCACGCTTGAGCGCGGCTACCAGGCGTTTCGTGCGAGCGGTGATTTGCAAGTGTTTCGGCCCCAGCTCGACGAACTGGGCCACCTGCATCGGCAATGGCTGTCCGACCTGGACGCATTCAAAGACTCGCTGCGCACGCAGGGAGCAGAACCCAAGGTGCTGGAATACGTGAAGAGGCTTTCGGCCGCCTGGTCGAGCGCATCAAACAGCTTGCTGGGTGATAGTCAAGGCAGCCGACGGAAATTTCGGCGGTTTGTGGTTCAACCCCCACTAAAAAGCAGTCATTCACCAATGACAGGGCTGTCCCAAAGGGTGCTTTGCATCTCCAAAACTGAGGGGCAGCAACCGCTGCATACTGGTCGTTGCAGCAATCGGGCTAATTTTGATGCCCTAGAAAACTTGCTTCTCTAGTGATGCAAATAACGTATGAATGGCAAAACTTTGACGCTAGTCTTAGAGGTCCTATGAAAATCAACAAATTATGGAAACTGGTGCGGGATGTTCAGTGACGTTCCGCAGCAGCCCGAGAAGTAAGGGCAAATTTTGTGTCTGTGTAAGCCCCCGCATAGGCCTCCAACCCCAAAGAAATCACCGTGGCCACGTCGTTTCCCACTTCTTGACGAAACTCCGCCTCGGTTTGCGCCACGGCTTGCTCAAAAGCGCGCAGCCAAGCAAGGCCCGTGTCGGTGAACACAATGCGCCGCGCGCGGGCGTCACTTGGGTCTGGTGCGCGCTGAACCAAGCCCCATGCTTCACATTGAGTCACCAAGTCGCCCATGGCTTGTTTGGTCATGCCGGCACTTTGGCCGAGGTCGATTAAGCGCGAGCCTTCAAGGCCGAGTGGCGTGTGATGTGAATGTGTGCGGCGCTTACTTGGGCGCAGGCGGCGAGGTTTGATAGTGCCAGGCACATCGACGTTGTGCGCCATGAGTGCAACACGCGCTCGCCAAAGCGACGCATGGCGTGACCAAGCAAACGTCCTAAATGTGCCTGTCGCCAGTCTTGATGAGGTGTCGAATTCAATACATTTCCTTACTAAATCCGCATGGCCATTGGGTTGCAGGTCGATTAAGGGTGTTCAAAATATACAAACTTGAATGACTTTCAGCACCCGCCGTACAGCACATGACGGACGCACGCGAGGTTATTGGCCCCACGTCCTTGAGAGCCCCCTTTGAGGTAGGGACATGGATAAAGCGTCAATCATCGTAGTCGTGATAGCCGTTTTTCAGCTCTAGCTTGATGACTTGGAAGACATTGTTGGCGTCCATATAGCCTTTGACTTCCACATAGCTGCCGTTGCTGGGCGTGCCATACTTGAATCGGGTGTTGGCTGAAGTTTGTGCGGTGTAGGTCACACCCAAACGCGTCAAGTTGAAGGTGCTGTTAATGCCAGACCAGCCACCGACTTGACCATACATTTCAAACACACGGCCCGAGCTGGCGTTGCTGTTGGATGCGTATTTGATCTCGACTTTTGTCGCGTTCAAGGTGCCGCTCTGATAGACGCCTTTGACTTCCACAAAAGTGCCATTGCTGAGGTTGGCAATGGAGCCAGTGGGAAAGTAGGCAGAGCTTGCGTTCACATTCACCCCTTGAACAGTGAAGGTGTTGCCACTCAAGTTGCTGACAGCGCCATAAAACTCGTTGGAATAAGTAACAGCCTGGTTGTAGCCGTTGGTAAAGCTACGTTGGCCTTCGATTTCTACCCGAGACGCGACCAATGTCGAGCCTGACCATGTGCCTTTGATTTCGTAAAGCGTGTTGGCCGTCAATGTGGCGCCACTGACCTGAACACCTCCCACATACCAATTGCCATTCGTTTGAGTGGCAACGCCTTTGATCTTGACGTAAGTCGAGGCACTGGGGGCGCCATTGAAAAGGGTGAGATAAGCGGCGTTGACCAATTGCAAACGTGTGGCTGTCAGGGTCGTGCCATCCCAGTCTGTGCTGAGTGGAGCCAATGCACGAATCGCATCGCCTACTACGGGCGTATTGCCTGTGGGCTGAATCGTGCAAGCACTGCAGTCCACCGTGATGCTCGAAGCTGGGCCTGTTTGAACTGTGTAGGTGCTCCCTGTGATGGATGTGATGGTGCCGCGCACGGCCACATCTAACGCATGTGTTGCCGCATTTGTAACTACAACGCGGGTAGCCCAAAAGCTGCCGTCTGGCTGGGCAAGGCCATACACAGTCAGCAATGGATGGGTGTTGACGAGCGCTGCCAAGTCGGCATAAGTTGTCACCGCTGCTGCGGCAATCAAGGTGCCATCGGAAGTGCCGCCGTAGGTCGTGGCAGAGTTGATTTGAATGACTTGCGTTGGCAGGGTAATGGCGGAAGAGGTGATGGCGCTCATCGTGCCCCGCACGCCGCCGACCACACGAATGCGAGCCGCGCGTCCTAGGCTTTGCGTATCGTCGACATCGCCAAACAATGCGACGGTCATGCCCAGTGACAGTGGGCTGCTGAAGGTCGATGTGTTGCTGTCGTAGTTTGTGCTGAAGTCATCGCTGTCGTACACCACAGAGTCAGTGGTTTCAAAGCGAACGCCATTGACCACGATGGAGCCTAAACCGCTGATGGAGCCCTGATAGGCGGCAGCTGCGCCATTGAATGTTGCCGCACCCGCTGGGTTGGTGGACCAATCGGCATCGCTGTGATCGCTGTCACCTCCGCCACCGCCTCCACCACATGCGCTTAGAAAACCGGCGGCGACTAGCAAAAAGGCAAGGGCTTTTGGTTTTAAAACAGAACGTGACATGCCAACTCCATCAACAACGAATGGAGAAAGTTTGCAATCCTCAGATTAAGACAGTCTTAAGGGCAGCAGCGCAGCTCTTAAAAACCCAAAGAAGTGCTCAATAACATTGGGTTTTGGAAGGTGCACAACCATGCTTCCCAAGTTTTTCATAGCGCTGTTATTTATTTCGCTCAACGCGTGGGCTGCCACGCCCGCCGAGTTGTTGGCTCGGTTCACCATCCTGCGTTGATTGGGGGTTGTCATGCATTTCGCTTCTTCATCTTTAGTGCGCACCTTTGTTGCCACAGCCTTTTTTTAGCATCACCACTTCGTGGGCGGACAGCTACAAAGGCCCAACGCTACCGGCGGTGCACACCCAAGAGTGCGGCAAGCTCGTCACGCAATAGCGGTCTAGCGTGCCATAAAAAACTATTTGCATAGCCTTGAGGTTGCCACCACAGTTCTTGTGAGTGGCCTGTAAAAAAATGGGGAAGTTCTGCAAATGTTGGAGATTTCCCGCGAATAACAGGAAAAATTTCACTCTAACTTTCCCCAAGATCTCTGCGAACCGCAGTGCAATGGGTGATATGGCTAAATGAGTCCATGCCCTCGAAAAGGTAAAACGAGCAAATCCGCACCTCAACGACAGAGCAAACTGCCTGCTGTGATATGCTGAAATTATGTCGCGTCACCTTAGCTCAACCCAGAAAGATACCACTGACATGGTATTTGTTTGGTTGTTTGTTCTGTTTTGGGCTACGGAAGCGCACATAATTACCACCATTACGCACACGGCCGCCTGAGCGACGTGCAGGTGGCCATTCCGGCTGCCTACTGGTAATTTCTCTGAACAAATCCAGCACTGGCATCTGGATTCATAACTGTTCGGAGAATGTATGTACCAAGATCGTCAAGCAAGTTTTTCTGCTACCCCTCAGCACTTTGGCGCTTTCATGCCTGCCCCAGCCCCACTACGTGTCGGTTTGCTCGGACTTGGCACCGTAGGCACTGGCACCTACCAAGTCTTGGCTCGCAACGCCGATATTATTTCAGCCAGAACCGGACGGCGAATCGAAATCGTCATGGTTTTTGTTCGCAATCTGGCGCGTGCAGCCAGCATACTGACCAATGATGTGGTCGTGGTTGATGATCCGCTCTTGGTCGTTAACCATCCGAATGTTGATGTGGTTGTCGAGGTCATTGGTGGAACCACCATCGCCAAAGACTTAGTGCTGCAGGCAATCGCCAATGGCAAGCACGTGGTCACTGCCAATAAGGCACTGCTAGCCGAACACGGTAGTGAAATCTTTGCAGCCGCGCACGCCCAAGGCGTGGTGGTTGCATATGAGGGGGCAGTCGCAGTCAGTATCCCCATCATCAAGGTCTTGCGCGAAGGCTTATCAGCCAACCGCATCGAATGGGTCGCCGGGATCATCAATGGCACCACCAATTACATCCTTTCCAGAATGAAAACGCAAAGCTTGAGCTTTGGCCAGGCGCTTGCAGAAGCACAACGTCTTGGCTATGCCGAGGCAGATCCGACGTTTGATGTAAAGGGAATTGACGCCGCACACAAGCTCACACTTCTGGCATCCAACGCGTTTGGTGTCCCCATCCAGTTTGACAAGGTCCATACCGAGGGCATTAACGACCTCGAATTGGCCGACGTCACCTTCGCGGAGCGTTTGGGCTTCTGCGTCAAGCTCTTGGGGATTGCCAAACGAAACTCCTCAGGCTTGGAGCTTCGCGTTCATCCAACATTGATCCCTACCAACCACCTGTTGGCCAACGTTCATGATTCCATGAATGCAGTAATGGTGAAGAGCGATGCTGCCGGGCTCACGATGCACTACGGCGCGGGTGCTGGCTCCGAGCAAACAGCTTCAGCAGTGATTGCCGATTTGGTTGACTTGTGTCGATCTTTTGAAACTAAACACCAACATAGAGTGCCATCGCTCGCTTTTCAGCAAAGTGCCATCACGGCTATTCATGTGAGAGAAATAGCTGACGTGATGACTTGTTATTACCTGCGGCTAGATCTGATCAACTCTGCAAAATTTGAGCAAGATGTAATGGACGTTTTGTTGCAGGCTGGAATACGCATCTGGCGACTCGAGGTTGTGAAGCACCCTATTGAACAAGAGTTTTGTACCATGCTCGCATTGACAAAGCCAGTGCGGAACAGCGTTATACATGGTGCGATTTCCAAACTCGGGGAATTGCCTGCGGTGAAGGGGCACGTGCGGAGCATCCGCATAGAGACATTGGATTAATTGAAATCAATCAGGTTGAATGCCCTCATCTCCCAAAAATCGAACACTTTGCAAATACTCTCTAGCGATGCACGTCGAAATGCGTTCTAAATATCAACCGTTTGGTGCGCCCAGTTGGCTCGATTTTCATGAAGGCTTAATGGAAACCGTAAGGCAAAAAATAGGGCAGCCTCAGGGCGCATACTGGCGGCGTCTACGGTTCGCCGCGCGTGTTTGTCGATTTACGAGAAGCTGGCGAGACATGCGGCAAGGATCGCGTAGAGCGGCTCATGCGCAGTCACAAAATACAAGCTGTGCGGGGCTACAAAAGTCCTAAGTCCGTTAAGAGTCGACCGTCTATTCTTGACCGCATTCTTGGCGCTCGCCAGACTCTTTCAGAGACTGCCGATGCAGCTGTGGCGATCATGGAAGCTGCAACGAAGGCGCAGGCAGAAAAAGCTCAAGCTGACAAACCTGCTAGAGGGAAGGGGGGCAGTCAAGCCAACTCCTGTTGCTGCTCCAAAGGAAGCCTGCCCACCATCGTCATCTGATGATGACGATGGTGGTGGTGGTACTCTGCCGCTTCCGCCAGTTAGTAAGTAAAGACGCCCCTCAATGGGGCATTTTTCATTTCTACCTACATCTTCTACCATCAGCAAGACGCATTGAAATCGAGCCTCCCCAAGCCTTTTCGGCATGCCTTGATGCCACCATCCCTTGCCCATCTCTGTATTAATTTGCTGTTTGTGCTGCAAAACAACAGATTATGCGTTAATATTAAATATTGATATTTATTTCTTTTGGATATAGAAGGGTAACTTGCCATGACAAGTGATGTCTTTCACCGACCTAAGTATGCGCATGACATGGCTCAGCAGCTTCTGTACCCAACAGCCTTTCAGCTCAATGTGCGTTCAGGCGTCTTTCTCTCTGGCATTCGCCGCATTGGTAAAACGACCTTTCTCAAGCAAGACCTGATTCCCGCACTTGAGGCACAAGGTGCTGTGGTTATCTATGTAGATCTTTGGGCTGATCGTTCGCGCTTGCCATCAGCTTTGGTCAACGAGGCCATCCAACAAACACTCACGCAATTCAAAACGCCCGGATCGGATTTGTTGGAGCGATTCAAAAGCATGAACTTTGGGGCCGCAGGAATGACCTTTGGTTTCCAGCTTGAGCGCATTGGAACCCCTCATGGCGCTTCCATCGCCCAAGCGTTAAGCGAGCTGATAGACAAAGCAGGCATCAGTGTTGTCTTAATTGTTGACGAAGTACAACAAGCCTTGGTAACAGATGATGGCTACAACCTCATGCATGCACTCAAAGCAGCTCGGGATGCGGTCAACTCAAAACCGGATGGGCGAGGCCATTTATTATTCTTAGGCACAGGGTCACACAAGTCATTGGTGACAGATATGGCAACGCGCCGGTCACAACCATTTATGGGGGCTGTGACAACCACGTACGAGCCACTGGCTGGAGATTTTGTTGTATGGAAGTTAAAGCAACTCTCATCTGCCCATGAGCTGATTCTTGCGAGCCAGTCAGTGACGTATGAGGGTTTCAAGGCAATGGGCAATCGCCCTGAAGAATTGCTCAAAGCACTGGTACAACTACAAACAACAAAAGTCGATCCCGATCAAGCATTTCCGATCATTTGTGCAACGCTAGCATCTGCTGCTGCCGATGTTGAGCTGCAAACGCTGGATGAGTTTGGGGCTTTGGGAGAGGCCTTGTTTGAACGCATTGCAACAGGGCCTGAAACTGGTGTCACTGGCTTATATGGCGTAGATTCGTTAGAAGCATTTACACAAACGGTGCATGCCTTGGTTGAAGCAAATCAGATTCAAAACTTGGTCGAAAAGATGATTGCTGCCAACCTCATCACAAGAAGCGGTCATGGGGTCTATGTTGTTGCAGATCCCTTCATCCGAAAAGTATGGCTAAGTCGCAAGTCCTTAGAAACGTCGTTGGTTAAGTCCTAGCATACGAAGTTTGATCAGTTGGCAGCGCTTCAAAAACAACGCGAAGCACTCGAGAAGGAAGAGCAAGCGCTCAAAGCCAAGTCGCATGACAAGATCTTGAGCAAAATTGTTCAAATGGCTAAAGACGCAGGTTTGACAGCAAGCGATATTTCTAAGGCGATGGACGCTGGCAAGGGTGGTAAGACTGCCAAGGCTGTGCGTGCAGCCAAAAAGAACAGTTTGGCAGGTAAAAAAGTCCCTGCTAAATACCGTAACCCCGCTAATCCAGAGCAAAGCTGGACGGGGCGTGGTGTGGCACCAACGTGGGTGCAGTCATTGAAGGCTGCTGGTACTTTGGAATCAGCCTTGATACCCAACTCACGGCTGCAGTTCAAACGCCTGCTTTTCCACACAATTTTGAGGCCGTGCAGAGGTTAACGCAGGCGACTGTTGCAGGCATGTCGCAAAACATTTGTTTTACGACAAAGATGGTTTGCACACCAGGTCAATTATAGTTATACTTTGATATAATATTATCCATTGGAGGCTCTCATGCATACAACCAATCTTCGGAAGGTCGGCGGCTCAATCATGTTGGCCGTTCCGCCGGCGTTCCTTGACCAACTGCACCTGCAAGCTGGTGCGACAGTCGGTCTCGCAGTCGATCACGGCTGCTTGGTGGTCAATCCCCGTCCACGGCCACGCTACACGCTCGCAGAGTTGCTGGCCACGTCGGACTATTCGCAGCCGCAACCGACCGAGGAACGCGAATGGATCGATGCGCCTGCCATGGGTGGTGAACTGTTATGAAGCGAGGAGACATCTATCTTGTATCGCTCGATCCGACCGCCGGTCACGAACAAAGCGGCAGCCTCCCCGTCCTGGTCGTATCGCCTGCCGAGTTCAACGATGCCACGAAATTACCAGTGATCTTGCCCATCACCAACGGCGGTGAGTTCGCGCGCCGGCTTGGCTTCGCCGTGCCCGTAACCGGCATCAAGACGACCGGCGTCGTGCGCTGTGACCAGCCGCGCGTAATCGATCTGGCCGCCCGTCATGCCCGTAAGGTGGATACGTTGCCGGCGCTACTCATGGATGAAGTGCTGGCAAAGGTCGCCACGGTCTTCGAGTGAAGACAGCAGTGAGCATGAATGAAATTCGTCGACTGGCCGCGAAGATCGACCAGGACATGCAACAGCTTTCGGCTTACAACCTCGTATTGGAAAGACTGAAAACGGAGGGCTGACAAGTGAAAGACCGAAACCATGACGAGGCGATGGCCGAACTGTTTCGGGATGACTCACAGTTCGCAGCCGAATATCTAAATGATTTACTGCAAGACGGTGAGCCCGCGGACCTGTTGGTCGCGTTGCGGCAAATTGCACAAGCACACGGCGGTGTGCGTTCGGTTGCCAAGGAAACAGAGCTGAACGCTAACCAATTTTATCGCACACTGTCACCCCAAGGTAACCCTGAGCTGCGCAGCCTTTTTGCAGTACTCAAAGCGTTGGGTCTACGCCTAGCCATACAACCTGCAGGGCCGCATGCCGCCACCTGAGATTTACGCCGGTTTGGGCTCATTCCCAGTGATTGTCGAAGATTTGACCAAACTTTGATTTTTCGGGGACTAGGCAAATTTGGCCAATTACAAGCGGCAGCTCGTGAAGCGGGGGTAGAGTTGATCGTCTATCGCTGAAGGAACACCCTCCCCAAATGAAAAACCATCATTTTAAAAAATGGAATGCGCTCAATCCACCCAGGCGAGATTTTTCTACAGGACTACATCAAGCCAATTGGTATCAGTGTTCGTGCTTTGTCAATCGCCTTGCATGTCCCGTATTCACGTTTGCGCGAAATTGTGGATGGCAATCGTGGCGTGTCGGCAGACACGGCCTTGCGGCTTGAGCGCTACTTTGGCAGCGAGGCACAAAGGTGTCTTTCTTTACAAGCCGCATATGATTCGCGAATCGCAGAGAAGAAGAGCGCAAAAATCATCACGCGTGAGATTGCCACATTTGACTTGGTTGCTGCTTGACCGTATCGCTAGCATAGATGGCGCGGGAAACGGGAATCGATCTTGTTGAATTTATGGGATCGCCTTTTCGGCATACTGTTCATTGCTAAATACTCACCCGCAAAAATTGTTAGGGCGACCGCGTACAACAACCGAAATTTAAAAGGAACACCTTGTTCACGACAAGGCACAACAGACCGCGAACCTGGAAGTCATTGGACAAGCTAATGGCCTTTCTCCAAAAAGAGAAGATTTATAACTTCATCAAAAGCTTTGAGCTGCTTTAAGCCGCCGCTTTTTATTTCTCGTACACATTTCCTAGTTAGTGATTTGCCGCTGATGGCCGTAGGTCAAGCTGCGCCTTTAATTCTTGACGGGCTACCAACGCCAGTCCAGTGAGCGTTGAGACTTTCTATAGCTTTCTTTAAAAGGCTCGATGGTTCAACGCTTTTGCCAGTTTCCCACACCTCGTAGAGCGGGTCTAAAAGACCGCGAAGGCCGCAGGCAAAACACCCCAGAAACATTGCCTTGTGCGTGAGCATTTTTCTCGTGCCATCGCATTGCTTGCACCAAATCAGACTCTGAAATCTTCATAAATACAACCTTTAAAGGAATTTTCTTATATCTTTGTTTACTTTTAATTTACATACGAAAATGCACGATATATAGTATCTCATACGTAATAACAATCACTATTGTCAGAACAAATGATCAAAACAAACCAAAAAGAGTTAAAAAATGGAGGCGCGGTAATGAGAGCCACGAAAATCCATTTGTTGACTCAACTGGAGACGAAATTGCTGAAAGTGACCGAGGCGCAGCTGCGTGAATACGCAGCGGCATCCACCATCAAACAAGAAACCATTCTTTGTACTGACGAGGGGTTTGTTTTGACGTTCACCTTGTCGTGGAAGCCCGGCGTGTTCACGCTGTTCACGGTCAGAAGTGGTCGACCACGGACCTTTAAGTCGGTGGATCGGATGCTGAAGTATTTGGAAAAACAAAACTTACTTTTAGACGAAATCACTCTCAAGTTGAAGCCAACAACTCCCGCAACCCAACCCACTTAAAACCAAAGGAATCAGCTATGAAAAAAGCTACTAAGACATTTACCAAATCGGCAATTTTTGCCGTTGCTATCCCATTGATGGCCTTGCTTTTTAGCGATCTTGCTATGGCGCAGGTCGCAACCTCTGCGGCCTCAAAGGTCAACCAGACGCTCAACGGATTCCTCTATGTGGTCATGAGTGTTGGTATTGCGCTTTTTACTGCCGCGCTTGTGTTGATTGGTTACAAATTTGCGTTCGTTGAAGGTACGAAGTTCAGCGACCTCAAGGGCGTGTTGATTGGCGGCGTTTTGTTCGGCGCAGCTGGTGCTATTGCTGGCTTCTTGGTTACAGGCGCTTAACAGGTAAGCGGCATGGAAGAACACACGATTTTCAAAGGCGCTACGCGCCCCCCGCTTTTGATGGGGGTGCCAATGATCCCTCTCATTCTTCTTGGCTTGAGTTGTCTCTTGCCAATTGGAATTTTGATCATCGTGTTCCAAAAATTCTTTTTGCCGCTTGTCCTTGCTGTCATCTTTTTCGTTCTGTTTTTCTACATGCGTCATGTCACAAAAAAAGACCCATGGTTGCTAGAGGCAAAACGAAAAAGACTGATGTTGCGTCGTCGCAAAGGTGATGTCGCTCGGTGGGGTGGTGTGAGTTACGGCCCAACAAATATGAACCGCAAAAAATAACCATGCGAACTATCCAAGAAATTCAACATGCCATGGACAGCTCCCGCGCAGTTGCAGAGCATGTGCCGTACTCCTCTGCTGTATCAGACAGCGTGATCAAGCTTAAAGATGGCAATGGTTACTTGGCCACGTTTGAGATTGAAGGCGTCGACTTTGAAACGTGCGGCCCCGAGCAAATCGAGATTTACAAAAACCAGCTCCATCAGGTGCTCATCGCATTTGGCGGCGGTCAATACGCACTTTGGACACACAAGATTCGCCATCGAATCACCGAGACACAAAACGCTCAGTTTGACAATCAATTCTGCTTAGAGGTTGCTAACGCCTACCAAGAGAAATTAGCTAAGACGGTCATGATGCGTACCGCGCTATTTATGACTGTCATTTATAGACCGTTTGAGCAGTCTGCATTAAAAGGCCTCGGCTTTGGCTCGCTGGAGGCGTTCATTGCCTTTGAAAATGAATGTGTTGAACAAATCAATCAAGCTTGCGAGCAGGTTAAATCAACCCTTAAAAAATACAAACCACGCTTGCTAGGTGAGTACGAACGTGACGGCGTTCAGTATTCAGAACTACAGGCGTTTTTAGCTTTTTTGGTGAACGGTGAATGGCAAGAAATTCCGACCTCACGTGTTCGTCTTGATGAGTACCTTTGCACAACTCGTAAAACATTTGGTGACACCAGCGGCGTGATCCAAATCACAGGGCAAGAAGGCAAGCGCTATGCCTCAGCAATTGAGCTAGCCAATTATGCAGACAGAGCAGGGGCACTAGCGCTCAGCCAGCTTCTGTACGCAGACCAAGAGTTTGTTGAAACGCAGGCGTTTTCAATCATGAACGACGCAGATGCCATCAAGTGGTACAGGACACAACGCGGTCAAATGTTTGCAGGCAACCAAGCAAGCGTTGACGAGTTGCGTCAGTTTGACGAGGTTGTCGAATCCTTGCGGAAAAATGAACTTGTTGCGGGCCAGTACCACTACAGCATGACAGTTTTTTCTGACACCCCAGACAAGATCAGAAAAGACCAAAGTGAAATTCTCACCATGCTTGGCCACGCTGGTTTTAAGGGGGCCGTTCAAACTGATGTGCCTGAGTCGTCGTGGTTTTTCCAACTACCGGGCAACTGGCGACACATGACACGCAAAGCCACCTTAACGAGTTGGAACTTTGTATGTCTTTCCCCGTTTCATAGCTTCATGGCTGGCAAGAAAGCGGGCAATCCCTGGGGCGAGGCGCTTTGCATCTTTGATAGCCCCTCTGGTCAGCCATTTCACTTTAACTTTCATTGCTCCCCTGAAGACCACGACAGCACAGACGCGAAATTGCCCGGCAATACCACAATTTTTGGTGCAACGGGCGTTGGTAAAACAACGCTTGAACTTTTCTTAGCTTGTATGTTGAACAAATACAAAACCAAGATCGTTTTCTTGGATATGGATCGCGGCGCTGAAATTGCGCTTCGCGCAATGGGGGCAACGTACAAGTCATTTGAGCGAGGCATTCCAACTGGCATTAACCCATTCCAATGGGCCGACACACAACACACTCGTGATTTCTGTCGCAAGCTCGTGACTCAAATTCTCACGCAGGGCAAAGAGCAGCTAACCGCCGAAGAAGAGGTTTTGGTCTCTACTGCGATTGAGCGTGTATTTGGTATGGGCCATCCAATGCGCCGTCTAGCGCTGGTGGCACAGCAACTTCCTCCGACAGAGTTGCATGGTCGCAGCTCTCTCCAAGCGAAATTGCGTCGATGGGTCAACGACGGTGATTTGGCTTGGGTGCTAGACAGCCCCCAAGACACATTGAAGTTGGACTCGAATACCAAATTTGGGTTCGACTATTCGACTTTCATTGACGACAAAGAAATTTGCCCACCGTTCGTTATGTGCCTGCTGCACATCAGTGAAACATTGATTGATGGCACGCCGTTCGCGTTGTTCATGGAAGAGTTCTGGAAGCCATTACAAAACCCGGCCTTTTCGGAGTTTGTGCGCGACAAGCTCAAGACCATTCGTAAGCAGTCCGGCTTCGTATGTTTGACAACCCAACAGCCCGATGACGTTCTTGATCACGAACTAGCTAAGACGGCCGTTCAGCAATCGGTTACGGGCATTTACTTGCCTAACCCTAATGCGATCAAGAAGGACTATGTCGAGGGCTTCAAAGTAACGCCACAAGAGTTCGACATTATTCGTTCACTGCCAACTGCCTCGCGTGCATTTCTTGTGAAACAAGACGGCAAAAGTGCGGTAGTGCGATTTGATCTTGGTGGACTTGATGACGTGATCACGATCTTGAGTGGTAGCCAAGACAACATTGAATTGCTGGATGAAATTCGAAAGTCGGTTGGCGATGCTCCAGAAGCATGGGTTCCGCTGTTGATTGAGAAAGTCAACGAACGTCGTGAAGAGCGTAGATCAGAGAAAGCAGCCGCATGAGAATCGCAGCCCTTTTAGAGTCAAAGATCGATGGCGTCCTGAGCGGTTATGTGAATGGCACCAGCGCCGCAGTTGCTGGTTATGCGGGTGGAATTGCTGTCGTAGGTCTCACAATTTATTTGGTCTACATGGGCTACGCATCAGCGCGTGGTGACTTATCGGAGCCACTTTCAAAGATCATAAAAGACCTTATGAAAATCGCTCTGGTTTTAACTGTTGCACTTGGCGGCGGCGCATACCAAGAATACGTAATAGGCTTTGCGAATGGGATTACCAGTGACCTGACATTTGCACTAACTCACGGTGCGGCAAAGACTGTTGGTGGTGCCATTGATTACGCGAATTCAGGATGCGTCACGCTACCCACAGGGGCTGAATGCATTTCGTATGACAGTGTGTTTCTTGAGATGGCAATTGCGAAAAAAACCTGGGCAGGCATTCCAGATCCACTCTATACGGTTGTTTTTCTCATCATCGCGCTTGCTCAATTGGTGGTTTCAGTTCTTTGCATTTTGCCAATCATTCTGGCAAAAACAGGGATGGCATTGATGTTGGCTCTTGGGCCTATTTTTGTTCTGTTGGCACTCTTCCCAATCACTACCAAATACTTTGAAGCATGGCTTGCTGCGTTGATCGGATTTGTTATGACACAAGTTCTTGTAGCTGGGATATGCAGCGTTGTGCCAGAGATATTTAAAAACTTTCTCGACAAAGCCGTCCAACAGGGCGCAGTTGGTGACGCAACCGTGCTTGCGGATTCGCTAGCCGTGCTTATCGTGGCCATCGGCTTGGGATTTAGTGCGCTGCATGCCTCTCAAAAAGGCGCACAGCTTGCAGGTGGTGGCATGAGTATGGACTCCAAAGGTCTTGGCGGCATGGTTACGCAAGCAGTCATGAATCGGCTTATTCAAGGCCCTTCAGGTGGTGGCGCACCAGGTGACGGAAAGTCAGAGTCTTCAGGCGGTGAAAACTCTGCCTCACTTACACCAAGTAAAGCCTACTTAGCAGGGCAAGCCGTTGGCAGAGCGCCATACACCACGGGCAAAGCCGTTGGAAATATCTTGAACGCACTTGAGAAAAGAAGAGGGAGATAGAAATGGAACTCAAACGCATTACTTGTTCACTGTTGTTCGTTGTTTCGATGACTTCATTTGGGCAGGGCATACCCGTTTATGACAACACATCTGTCTTAACAGCTATTCAACAGCTGCTTGCTTGGGAAAAACAGTATCAGCAGATGTATCAGCAATACATGAATCAGCTCCAGCAAATCCAGCAGCAGCAACAGCAAATTGCAAACATGAGCGGAACGCGAATGTTGGGCATGGCAAACAACGGGATCACAAATCCAATTCTGAGCGGTGACATTCAGCAGCAAATGAGCCAAGCCAAATCAAAACAAGCGCTTATCAATACGACAGGCCAGCAGTTAAGGAACCTTATGCAAGCCAGCCAGGCACGATCCGCGCAAATCCAAGGATTGATGGGGGCCATCAACCAGACAAACGACGCCAAAGGAATTGCAGAACTGACAGCGCGTATCCAAGCTGAACAAGTCATGACTGCGAACGAAGAAAAAGAAGCACAGCTTCTCAATCAGCTAAAGGTCTTGCAGCACGAACAACGCGACGAAGACTTCAAAGAAGAAAGCCGAAAAGTTCTCCGACGAACCCGTAGCGCATTTGACTAAATGTGCGTTCGTTGATGTGCCTGTGATTATTTGAATGAGTTATATGAGCAAAGATCAACTGACTAAAACCCCCGGCATGGCATTTGAAGCAGTAATTGCACATCGTGCTTACAAAAGTGAGCGCCGTGCATGGCTTGTTGCTGGTGTTGCATCAGCCACAGCGGTAATAGCAGTTACCGCCGTCGCCGTCATGGTTCCTCTGAAGCAAGTCGTCCCACATTTGGTGTATGTGGATAAGGAAACTGGCGCAACGCAAGTTGTTAGCGTCGTTGATAGTCGCACGGTTGGCAACGACGACATCAATGCACGTTACTGGCTGGCCCGCTATGTGAAGGCTCGCGAAAGCTATCTCTATAAGCTTTTGCAAGAGGATTACGACCTCACCATGGCGCTCAGTTCGCCAACTGTAGGTGGTGACTACTCTTCTATCTACGAAGGCCCAAATAACAAATCAACGCGCTTAGTTGATGCTGTAGAAGAGCGTATTCACATCATCAGTGCCGAACCAACACCCGGTGTTTCAGGTCGCGGCACCGTGCGGTTTGAAAAGACAACGTGGCGCGTTGGTCTTCGTCAAGCAGAGAAGACAGAGACGTATCAAGCTGACGTTGCCTTTGAATGGAAGCCAATTACGGGTTGGGGCGTAAATGACTTGCTCAAAAACCCATTGGGTTTTGCGGTCACTGCATATCGCGCAACACCTGAGATGGCAGCAGCACGATGAAACGCGCAACCATACTTTTTCTTACCTTGTTCGCACTTGTTGCGCAGGCTGATTTGGTTCCCGTTAAAGGGCAGTCAGATTTGCGGGTCCGCTATGCCGATTACAAGCCAGACGATGTTGTTGTTGTCGCAGTTGCCTTGGGCGTAATGACACGCGTGGTTCTGAATTCAGACGAAACCATTGTGAAGGCTGAGCCCGGCTTCCCGAGTAACTGCGAGAGAGCGGGCGACGAATGGTGCATCAAGGCAGAGCCGGGCACTAATCAAATCTGGGTGAATCCACGCAGCCGTGCAACCAAAAACAATCTAGAAATTAGCACCAACAAGCGGGATTACAGCCTCAAATTCGTGGTGATGCCGGGCCAAGAAAACGCACCTACTGTTTACTACCGGGTGATCTTCAGATATGCCTTGCCGCCCGTTCCAATGAAAGTTGCAGCGAAAGGCGCACCAGACATGCCTGCGGCAGAAGAGGCTGCGCCTGATGTCCAGTCGCAAGATTTCTCGGAACCAATTGTCCGTAACGCAAATTACTCAAAGCAGACAGCAGCAGATTCTGAAGAAATTGCCCCAAGTGTCGTGTTTGATGACGGACGTTTTACGTATTTTCGTTATCCCAAGAACCGCGAAATTCCTGCAATTTTTGCTATTGGTCCAGCAGGCGAAGAAATACGCGTGAATACCCATTCAGCCCGTTTGAGCGCTGACCCTGAGAACCCAAAAGCTCGCGTAACCAACGACTATTTGGTTGTTCAGCGCTTGTCTAAAAAGTTCATCCTTCGACTCGGCTCAGCTGTGGTGAACATCCTCAACGAAGAGTTTGATGCAAACGGTATCGAAACATGGAACGGCACGACTACGCCTAACTTGGTTCGTAAAAACAAGGCAGTGGAGCCGAAATGAACGAAATAGACCGCATGGTTGAAGGCCCAAATCCAGACATCAATTCGATTGGCGCACAGCCGCGCAAGGTGTCTTGGAAAGTGATTGGCTTCGCCGTTTTTTGTATCGTGCTTTTTGTTATTGCAATAGTTTTTGCTTTGCGAATGCTTGGCCATAAAGCAGTTTCATTGGTCGAGCCGCAGAAGAAAGAGGTTGTGGCACCACCTCCACCCAAAGGCGCAGCTAGTTTCGCCGCAGAGCCATTTACAGCTCAAGGTGCTGATGTTGGACCTCAAGGCGGCACATCTGCATCAAATGGGAAGAAGTGCGAAGACTCGGTGTTGATAGACAAAAACACCGGAAGACCAGTTAAGGACGCAAACGGCACATCGATTCTGGTGAATTGCCAAGGCGTTGTGATTGGAGCGAAGATTCCAGCCCCTCAGAACACAGGCAACGCAACACAACCAAAATTCGACAACGGTCAAACAAAGCCACTTGATCGTTATAGCGGGGACATTTCTCTTTCTAGCGGCTCTTCAAATGGTCCGGCCCAAGCCATGGGTGTCAAAGGTTTAGGCGGATTCGGCTTGCCCGGTGGCTTTCCTGCGCCTCCCACAGATTCCACCAAAACCATCATGGACCATCTGCAACGTCTACAAAACCCATCACAAGCGAACGGGGCGGCTTTGCAAGGAGGTGGACAACAGCAAGGTGCGTCTGCAAATGCACAGGGGCCAGTTGGCAATAACCTCAGTGGGGCGAATACTCCAAAAGCTATTGCCGCAAAGACGATTGATGAGAACCGCGTCATTTCTAAGGGCGCTCAAATTGATTGCGCTTTGACGACTCGCGTGGTGACAGACATAAGCGGATTCGCCTCATGCATCGTCACTTCTAACGTGTATTCAGCGAATGGTCGAACTTTGCTGATTGAGCGCATGAGCGAAGTTCAAGGGGAATACGGAGCCTCTGGCCAGCCCGGTCAGCGCCGTGTTTTTGTTCTTTGGACACGTATTCGGATGCCCGGGGGCGTCACCATTGACTTGAACAGCCCCTCAACAGACTCATTGGGCGCAGCAGGCATGGACGGCCTCATTGATAACCGCTGGTGGGAGCGTATTGGTTCCGCGTACATGCTGTCTTTTTACAAAGACATCATGGCGTACGAGATTGCCAAGAACACGAACACCAACACTTCTGGTGGTGCCACGGTCCTTCAAAACACCACCCAAACTTCATCAAGCTTGGCCGAGAAAGTGTTGTCTCAGTCGATCAACATCAAACCGACTCTGTATGCGAATCAAGGCGACCGCGTCGCTATTTATGTCGCTCGTGATTTGGAATTCAAGGAAGTCTATGACGTTGTTAAATCCAAACGCGAACAGTGACACGTTGAGTCGCGACGCGTCAGTCATTGAGCTGATGCGCCCGATTACAGAGCTAATTGCAGCCAATCCGGGTGTGACAGAAGTAACTATGTATAAGCCCGGAGAGTTCTTTTTGTCCATTCATGGGCAATGGGAACGTCACTATCTTCCAAGCATGAATTACAAACAATGTTTGGCCGTTGCTGAGAGCGTGGGATATCGATCAGATCAGGTAATTGGGTCACGGACACCATTGCTTTCTGCAACTTTGCCCAACGGTGAACGCATGCAAATTGTGGTCCCACCTGCTGTTGAGCCCGGGACTATTAGTTTTTCAATACGTATCCCGTCAACCGATATTCGCTCACTTGAGCAGTACGAGGCAGACGGAGCATTTGAGCGCTTTGTCTGGGTGGAGTCTCAAGCGTTGCAAAACAAGCCAGAAGGACTCAATATGACAGACAAGCACCTTTGCGCTCTTTTGTCAGACCGGAAGCTCAAAGAGTTTCTGATCGCAGCAGTCATTGCCAAAAAGAACATTGCAGTAGTTGGTGACACAGGCTCAGGGAAGACAACGCTGATGAAGTCGATGTGCGAACACATTCCATCGACAGAACGATTGATCACCATTGAAGACGTGCGCGAATTGTTCTTACCGAAGCACGACAACAAGGTTCACTTGATTTACAGCAAAGGCGGGCAGGGCGTTGCCAACGTCACTCCTGCCGACTTGATCGCATCCACGATGCGAATGAAGCCGGACCGTGTTTTGCTTGCAGAGCTGCGCGGCGGTGAGGCATTTGACTTCTTGAAGCTTTTGACCACCGGACACTCAGGGTCAATCACGAGTTATCACGCTGAAAGCTGTGCGCTTTCCTATGAACGTTACGTGTTCATGGCGAAGGAGCACCCAGATGCTGCAATCTTTACAGATGTTTCCTTGAAGCGCTTGGTGTCTCTCACGATTGATGTCGTTATTCATATCACCTGCAAGAAGGTATATGACGACAAAGGCGAGGTTAAAGGCGTTGAACGCTTCGTGACTGAAGTGGACTTTGATCCAGCCAGAAAACTTGCGTTGCAAGTTGGCGAAGGGACGCTCCATCATGCGTGATTTCAAACAACACCAGCACGTCTTGGCGACTATCGTCGTAGTCGCACTTGTGATCGTTTGGCCTTACTTTACGGTGTGGGGATTCAATCTCTTTGGTTCCATGGAGTTTCCAAAGTCACCTCTCACCATCCTTGAATACTTCATCAGTTACGGATTTTCCAATCGCCGATTTAATCTAGCGATTGAGCTGGCGTTTGCTGTGATTTTTGTTATCGGTCTTCTGACCCTGATTTCGATTTACAAAGACCGTCGCGCCCTTCACGGTGATGCACGTTTCGCAACACTCAAGGAAGTTGAAGAAGCCGGACTTTTGGGTAAGCGCGGCCTCATCCTTGGAAAATTCAAGGGCAAATATTTAGTCTTTGATGGTCAGCAGTTTGTGTTGCTTGCCGCCCCCACGCGCTCCGGGAAAGGCGTTGGTTGTGTGATTCCAAACTTGCTCAACTGGCAAGGATCAGTTGTTGGCCTCGACGTCAAACTTGAAAACTGGCAATTGACCAGCAAGTTCCGTCAAAAAATACTTGGGCAAGAGACCTACCTTTTCAACCCCTTTGCGGCAGACCGCAAAACTCATCGCTGGAATCCGCTAGACAGCGTCAGTCGAGACCCGTTTATCACTCCCGGTGATGTGTTGCAAATTGCTCAGATTTTTTACCCAAGCAAAGAGTCTGACAAGAATCGTTTTTTCAACGATCAAGCGCAAAACCTTTTCCTTGGTTTGACGCTGTACCTCATCGAAACAAATCATCCCCGTTGCACGTTGGGAGAAGTGTTTCGTCAAGGCTCTGGCTATGACAAGTCGCTGCCAAAGCACATCCACGACATTCTAGAAAAGACCCCAAATTTGAGCCGCCAATGTCGCGACGCCCTGAGCCGTGCTTTGTCAGCCCCAGAGGAAACATTTGGAAATATCAAGTCAAGCTTTGATGCGCCGCTTTTGATGTTTGCAAATCCAATGGTGGATGCTGCAACAAGTGCCAGCGACTTTAGCCTTGCTGATATTCGCCGCAAGAAAATTTCAATCTATTTCGGTATTTCACCCAACCGCCTAGAAACGGCTGCACGCCTAATCAATTTGTTCTTCACTCAAACAATCAGTTTGAATACAGGCGTGTTGCCCGAAGCTGACAAGAGCTTGAAATATCAATGTTTGGTGTTGCTCGATGAGTTCACAGCATTTGGTCGAGTTGGCATTGTTGCCAAGGCCGTTTCATACATTGCTGGTTACAACTTGCGATTACTGACCATCATCCAAAGCAAATCGCAACTCGAAGGTGAGGGCCTTTATTCAAAAGCCGATGCTCGCAACATGATCACGAACCATGAAGTGCGAATTATTTTCCCTCCCGGCGATGACCAAGAAGCAAAAGATGCGTCGGAAATGCTTGGCTACTACACAACTAAATCTGAATCTGTTTCATCAAACCATAGTGGCCACTTCTTGACAGTGAACGGCAACTCATCTGGGGGCACCAGCATCAGCGATCAGCGCCGCGCACTGATGATGCCCCAAGAATTGAAGCAAATGCCTTCATCGCAGTCAATCATTGACAAGCAGGGCACGCCCCCCGTGCTGTGCGACAAGGTACGTTACTTCGAAGACGCAGTGTTTATTGACCGCCTCAAGTCAGTGTCCCCATTACTTGCTGAGCTTGGTCGCAAAACCCCAACTAGAGACCAACTTGATGCTGCTCGCATTGCGGGTGAGCTTGCCTCGTTTGTCCCCAATGTTTTGCCACAAACCATTCCAGATAACCAACTTGACTCTGAGAAGGAGAACGACGTGTTCGCCAATATGACAGAAGCAGAAATTGAAGCTGCGGCAGTTGCGCTTGCCGCAAAGCTTCCCGACTTTGCCGCCCTTGATACACACGCCGATTTCAAGGCAGTGGTTCAAGAAGAATTTTTCAGCATGTTTTTTTCATCTGGAGGTGTCAGCCATGCGCGCATCTGAACTTAAAACTAATTTCCCGTTTAATACCGATGGCTTGCCATCTGTACGCACAGAGCTGCGCGAACAACTTCCCTTGCCAAGTTTTGCGGGCGGTGAATCTGTAAGCGATTCTGGTTTTGATTTAGGCGAGTTCAGCGAACAGATGCCAGCCATCCAAGAAGTGGCAGAGTAAATATGGCAACCGAACAACAACGTCGCGACGTTCGCCAAGAGTTAACGGACGAACTGATCAAGCTGATTGAGACAGGTACGGCTCCGTGGCAAAAGCCTTGGGACGCAACTGCAGCTGCAGCAGCTTTGCAACTTCCTCAAAATCCAGTCACTGGCAAGCCTTACAAGGGCGGAAACTCTATTCAACTCTTGATTGCTGCCTCAAAAATGGGGCAGGGCGAAGACCCTCGCTGGTGTACGTACAAACAAGCCCAAGCTGAAGGCTGGCAAGTCAAGAAGGGCGCTAAAGCACAAACGATTCAATACTGGAAATGGGATCGTGAAGAGAAGCGACCCAACCCCGTCACTGGAAAGTCAGAAACCGTTTCTGTGAAGCTTGAAGTCCCGTCCGCTTTCTACGCATCCGTATTTCACGCATCGCAAATTGATGGTATTCCGGCGTACGAGGCTCCAACAGTGGCCCGCGAAGAGTGGGAAACCGTTGAGCTGGCAGAGAAGATCATCGCGCAAAGCGGTGCTCGAATTGTTCACGACCAACTAGACCGTGCTTTTTACTCGCCTAGTGCCGATGACATTCATATGCCACCACGCGCAGCGTTTTCTTCGAGCTTGGATTACTACGAAGTTCTGTTGCACGAAATTGGTCACTGGTCTGGGCACGAAAGTCGCCTTAACCGTGATTTGAGCGGTGGTTTCGGTAGCGCCTCTTACGCACGCGAAGAGCTTCGTGCTCAGCTCGCCAGCTTGTTCATTAGTGCCGAGCTTGGTGTTCCATTCAACCCAGAGCGCCACGCTGCGTATCAAGGTAGTTGGATTGCTGCTTTGAAAGACGACAAAAACGAGATTTATCAAGCAGCGTCTCAAGCCCACAAGATTGCAGAGTTTGTGATTGGCTTGAGTCAGTCGCCCACCCAAGAGCAAGCCCAAGAAGCAGTTGTGCATGAAACGCCCGTAGTCGAGGCTCAAGTCCTTGGCTATGGCGTTCCACCTCAGAAGGATCGTGTCATGGCCACTCAAGATTTCGAAAAAATCACGTACGAACAAACGGCTGATGCACTCAGCTTCATCTCACCCAACACCGGGCGCGATGAGTGGGCCAAGATAGGCATGGCCATCAAAAGTGAATTTCCCGGTGAAGATGGTTTTTCGTTGTTTGATAACTGGAGCCAAAGCGGGGAAAGCTATAAGGCTTCATCAGCAGACTCCACTTGGAAAAGCATCAAAGCCGATGGTGGTGTAACTATTGCCACGCTTTTCAAAGAAGCCATGGATGGCGGCTGGAAACCAGACCAGAAAACGCAAGAGCGTATGAGTCGACCAGCACCAGCACCAAGCCCAGAACGTGCCGAGGCTGCTGCCAAAGAAGCCGCGCTCAAGCTTGCAAAGCAAGAGCAAACGGCCGCACAAGCTGCAGAGCTTTGGGATGCGGGCTCGCCAGATGTGATTACCCCGTATCTTGACCGCAAAGGCGTTGGCAGCTACGGCCTTCGCGCAATGCCCAATGGAGTGCTCTTGGTGCCTTTGGTGGACGAAGAGGGCAAGCTATGGAACGTACAACGAATTCTGACTCAACGACCAGAAAACGCAGACACAGATAAGTTTTATCTCAAAGACGGTCGTAAGTCCGGCTTATTTCATCTGATTGGTGAGATTACTGACGAGCGCCCAATTTTGTTTGCTGAAGGTTATGCCACTGGCGCGAGTCTCTATGAAGCAACGGGTAACCCTGTTGTTGTAACTTTCGACTCCGGCAATTTGGTTCGCGTCGCGAAAGTGTTCCGTGGTTTTTATCCGCAGAAACCAATGATCATCTGTGGGGATGACGATGTACAAAACACCTATAACGCAGGCCGCGCCAAGGCGATTGAGGCGGGCGCAGCGATAAACGCTACCGTAGTTTTTCCGACCGCAGATGGCTTTACGGGCAAAGACTTCAATGATTTGCATGACCAGTACGGGCACGAGAATGGCGACAAGTTGATTAATGCACTTATTGGGCAGACAAATCCAGTTGTTGATCCTGTTTCAGCTTCTGAGCAAGAAAGCGTGGCCACACCCGTCGAAGCTATTGCCCCGGTCGACATGCCATTAACGCCTGAAGTCGAGCAAGCATCTCCAAAAATTGAGTCACCTGCGTTGGAACTTGATTCAACTGAGGACGCAGCCCCTGCCTCAACGGAGGAAAAGGCAGAGTCTGAGTTGATCAACTCCGTTGAGAACGAAGAAATAACACCTGTTGTTGCTCCAACAATCGGTGGCGTTGCGCTGTTTGACACAGTGATGGAACGCCTCAAAGAACAATTCCTGTTTGCCGAAGGTAAGTTTTATTTCCGCGACAAGAAAACCACCTTGGCTTTTATTGATGACGGCAAGACATTCAAAACAGAGCACAGCAGTCCCGAAGTCGTGCAAGCAATCGTTGCTCTCGCACAAGCCAAAGGCTGGAAACAACTACACCTGAATGGCACACCTGAATTTTTGAGTCGCGCATGGATTGAGGCTTCTTTGATCGGCTTAAAAGTAACTGGATACACACCAGAACCCGTTGACCGTGCAAAGCTCCAAGAGCGCATTGCGGTGCTAGTTAAAGACGGCATAGCAGTCCCCACTGTGGCGCTTAAGCAAGCTACTGAAGCCAACCCCGTCCGCAACAACGAACCAACCCCATTGGTTGCCAAAAATCAAAGCGGAGAACCCGTGATGGTTTCTCAAATACGTGCGGAGTTGCGTGCAAAGGGCGTGACGGAAGTAGCGGCCGTAGAGACAACGATTGCATCACTGTCATCGGTTTTGAAAACACCAAGAGCCTACGTTGGGGTTTTGCTGGAGCATGGCCCTGCTCCATACAAGTTCAACAAAGACGACAAACGCAACAACTATTACGCCAAACTGAAAACGAATAAGGGCGAAGAGGTGATTTGGGGTGTCGACATCGAGCGAGCCATGCAAGAAAACACCCCACCTATCGGCGAGACGATCCTATTGGCTTATCAAGGCTCAAAGCCTGTCTCTGTCAAGGTTGACGTTAAAGACGACAAAGGCCTTGTCGTCGGACAAGAACAAATTTCGACGAATCGCAACGAGTGGCTTGCCGAGACGATCCAAAAACTACATGAAGACGCTCAAGTTGGTGTTGTTACACCAAAGGTAGAGACACAACCCCCCGCAACTGGACCAAGTGTTGACGAAGTTTCAAAGAGTAAAGGTCTTGAAATTGTGTCGCGTGCCATGGCGATCAACAAAGTTCCCAAAAATATTGCAGCTTCATCGATCGCAGCAGTTGCAGACGGCCTCCAGTCATCTAACCAGAACATGAACGGCCAGCACTCGGTGAAGTTGCAAAAGATCACACCAACACCAGCTCCTCAGCGCGTTACCCCGATTCGTTGAAAAACCACATGAAAAAACTGACACCCCTAATTCTTTTGGTGCTCACTGCTTGCGCCAGTTCGCCACCGCCACCGCCACCGCAGGCCTTTGGTCCGGTAGCAAAGATCAACACCGATGAAGAAGCACTAGCTGAGCTTATCCGAGCTGCCCGCGCAGGCCTGCCGCACCAAACGCGCTATACGGCTGAACGTGGTGACGATGTTCGACGTGTTTTGGCCACCTGGACTCGTCAAGCACAGATGCGCTTGGTATGGAACACAAAAACGCAAGTCACAACCATTGGTGGCATTGATGAACCAGACATTCGTGCTGCCGTGCTTGCACTGGCAGTACTACTCAAAGATGAAAACAACCCACTCATGGTGGAGTTTCCAGACAAGACGACGGTTGTCGTTTCAGATTTTCCGAACAAGTGAGGTCCACATGAAATTGAATAAACAAAACCTTATTGCCATTAGCGCGATTGCATTTCTTCAAGTTGCCAGCGCAACAGAAGCTAAAAGTCCAAACTGTCCTGAGGTCCCACCCGGCGCTGTGATTCTGGGCAAATATTGCCCGCAGCCCCTGATTGCGACGGTTGATGAGCCCGCCTCAGAAGAGGCTATGGCCAATTCCGGGACGATTGGGTCGGGTTCTGCCCAATCAACGATTTCTGGCGTTGTTGTCGTCAATCAATCCGTTACAGCCATTCCTGCGGCACCAGTCATTCCACCGCTCGTTATTCGTCAGGGTGATCGACTCATGCCGACTCTGAAGGCATGGCTGGCTTCTCAGTCAATTGATTTGGTCTGGGCAGCGTCAGCAACAACATCCGGTCGTGTCCGTGATGTTGTCTTAGAAGACGATTTCCAAGCGAGTGCGGCAGACGTTCAAACCGCATTGAACGAGGTCTTGGAGCCGTTTGGCTTTGAGGCTGAAATAGCAAAAAACAGCGGTGCCGTCAAGCGCGTCACTGTTCGCAATTCGCGCAACGGCCTTTAATTTGGAGCACTTCATGACAAACAAAAAACTTCGCTCACCTCTCGTCCTTACATCAATCGCTGCTGTTGCTTTGCTTGCAGGGTGTGCCAATGTCGCCAAATACCAAGACGAAGTGACTGATCGTGCTAAAAAATATTCTGATGGCCCAATTAACGGCGCAACTACCGTTCGAAGTGTTGAGCGATCTATTCCACGTGGTATCGAAGTCGAAGATGTCGATGAGCGCCAAGCGGTCACTATTTCAGTAAAAAATGCGAATTTCTATGATTTGGTTGTCAAACTGGCTGATCGCCTTGGTTATGGAACCTCGGCACTCTCGGCTGTGGACTTACAACGCCCAGTGACGCTTGATTTGCGTGGCCAAACTATCCAACAAGCAATGCGTCAAATCGCATGGCAAGCTGGATACGCAATCGTTATTAACGAAACTGACCGAACCGTGACTGTTGCACCAGAAGCAACGGTAGTTTTCCGAGTGCCCTCTGAAGACTTGAAAAAAATGCTCTCTACGCAGTTTAAATATGGAGGCAGCCCGGTTTCTGGAACAAGCACTAGCAGCACCTCATCTGGCACAGGCACGGCTAATGGTGGAGCATCAATCAACCCAATTGGTGCATCGTTTGCCGTACAGGGGGAATATGTAAATGCTCCAGCTGCCTTTAAAGCATTTGTAGAAAAACAAGCTGGCCCAAACACAACCGTAGAAGTCTTTGCTGAGTTAGGACTGATTTCAGTACGTGGTAACGGACAGGCCCTCAAGCGCATCAATGATTTTCTAACCAAATACTCATACGATGCGCGTCGCCAAATTGAGATCAACGCTCGCTTGGTTGAGGTGTCATTGACCAACGAATTCAAATACGGCATTCAATGGGACAAAGTGATCAACGCTGCGGGAACTAGAAGCGTTGGAATAAACACTCTCGGAACAGCAGGCACAGCCTCGACCAGCTCCTTGTCTTTCACAACTGCATCGATTACTAGCGTCGTGAAAGCGCTTGAGAACTTCACGACTGTGGATGTTTCAGCAACACCTAAATTAATAGTTTCTAACAATTCATCGGGCGTCTTTTTCAGTGGCACGCAAAAGCCCTATATGCCACAGGTGACAAGCACCACAACACCAAGCGGGACAGGCACAACTACCTCACAAAGTGGTACTGGTGCCTATGCTCAAGACGGTGTGAACTTGGCTGTCCATGCATCCATTTTGGATGACTCAAACGCGAGCCTCACCATCGTGCCCTCCAAGGTGACTTTAGGCACCTTGCAGAAATTTTTGAACGACCAAGTACAAATGTACGAGCAGTCTGTGCAAAACGGTGGGCAACGCATTTCCATCCAGTCTGGCCAGACTGTTGTTATTAGTGGCACACGTACTTCAACTAATAACTCATCAAAGCAGGCGGTGCCCGGTCTGGTTGAAATTCCCGGCATTGGTGCCTTGTTTGCAGGAAACACCAAAGATGTTGCGGCACGGGAATCGGTTCTGATCATCAACGCCCGCATCCTTCGGCCAGCTCCAATGAATATCGTTTTTTCGGAGTCAATCTGATGTTCGCACGGTTCACTAAAAAGAACTCTACAGAGCCGAACGACGTGCGGCTCTGGTTGTTCGTGCGAGAAGGTGAGAAAGACACTTACTGGCCACTGAGCAACGCTAAAAAAGCCGATGCGGGGTCGCTCATTGGCAACACCCACGACTCACAACCCCCTGCCGAGGATGAGTTGGCAGACATCATCAGTTTTTCCCCGTTAGAAGACTTGGAGATGCGTGCCCAAAAGCGCGAATCAACACCCGCCCTAAATAAGCGTCTGATGGCAGAAGCGGGCGTGCGATTGATCGCTTTTCGACAAACGCTTGGCCAGACAGCATCAAAGCGCGAGCCCACCATGGACTTTCGCGGTGAACTCAATAAGCTGTCCAAGAGCCTTGCCAAAGCCATTAGAAGCGGTGAGAAAGCACCAAAGGATGAAGAGTCCAAAACAAGCGCTCAAGATCGCGCACGGGGCCTCTCCAATAGCGAATGGTTATATGCAACTCCCGCAGATCGCATGGCTACGACTTCAACGAAGTCTCGCATTTGGCCCGGCCGTGCAATTCTTCGCAATTTACTTGCCCAAGCTTGGTCTGAGCAACCTCAACCGCAAAGCCCATACGTAACGGGAGTGGTGTTTCAAGGCGTAGATCAGACGCTAGTTGTGTTCTTCAAGGCAACAGAAGCCGGAGAACTTGAGTCTATGGTTTCGGTCAACTTGACCAATTCCTCGACCGGGACTGATGAAGAGCGTGGGTCAACGAATCAACTTCGTTTAGAGCAAGCTCTTCAAAACTATCTTCAGCACGTTCGTTTAGCCGCCCTTGATTCGGCCAGCGAATTCCCTGCGGAACGGATTTGTCTGTTTGACAGCTCCCAGTTTGTTAAGCAGCTTAGCGGTCGTCAGAACAACACTGTGGTGCGCCCATATCCAACAGAGGTTGAGGTCTTTGGTGTTGGTGTCACTAAGTGGTGGAAGCTTTCCACACAACTTACAGCGCTCAGTCTCATTGGAGTCGTTCTCACGAGCGTTTATGCCGGCGCTTCAATTCAATGGTCTAAACACCACTCATCGAGCGAAGCGGTAAAGCTCAGTATTGCCAACGATGAATTGAGAACCGCCACTATCGCTCGCTGGGGAGCAATCACGCAAGAAGGCTCAGTTCCCATCGCCCAAGCGCTCAAACTCGCGCAAGAGTTGCATCGTGATGGCCTGCGCTTAGAAATTGATGCTGACCGCGAATTTCTGCGGATCAAGGTCATCGCCAAAGTTGTTGACGCTTCAAACACGCCAACGGCGTTGACAGACCTAATGAGCATAGCGCCCCCCGAAAGCTGCACCCGTCGTAACCCTGAAACCAACACACAGCTCTCCGAGCTTTACATCACCTATGAATGCACGTCTGTTGACCACGGTATTTCTACTCTGCTCGCTGGTAGTCGCTAAGACAGTCATGCAGCCAAAGCTGCGTGAACTGGCCTTGGCAAACGGCGAAAGCGAAAGGCTGTCCATTTCTATGGCCACCACGAATAAAGGTTTGTCTTTTGTCGGTAAGTTTGCTGAGAAACCAGCAACTAGCCTGAGCATTGACAAAGTCGCTATTCAGGCTATGTCACGCCTTCACCATACAAATCATGACTTCGGTGTCGTGATGACTGATGTCTCTGCAGGCAATATTGTCGGTGGTCAAAACGTAATTTCTATGCAGTCACTGCAAGGACAAAACGCAGCGACTGGGCTTATGTCTCAAGAAATAAGCATCAAAGGCTCTTATGAGTCTTTGGAAGAGTTTCAAGGCTTCATTCAGTCGCAAATCATCGACCACGGCGGCTCCATTAGCTCAATAAAGATGCGCGGCTATAGCTTTGACATCAAAGTTCAGCTATTTGGCCGTGCAGAAGACCAGAAGGCAGGTGTGTGATGGCTTCAGGTCCTGTCTTTTTTAACCTTCGTAGCGCTTCTTCGAAAAACGAAGGAAAGTCACCGACTCCTGCGGCAACCCCACGGCCAATAAATATTGGGAAACCAATCCTCGCTGTTGCAACCCCACAAGTTGATGAGACACAAAAGATGGCCAATGTCATACAGCCATTTGTCTCTAATAACTCCATTGTGGAGTCGGCCGTTGTTGTTCAGGCACCAAACCCAGAGAGCACTCTTCAAAACTCTATGGAGCAGGCTCTTCGGAGCGAAGGGGTTAGCGAATCCCATATTGGTATCTTGCGCCGCCGACAAGCTCTTACGAATGAGCCAATCACCGAAATCATGCGCTCATCTGAGTATGGGTTTTTGCCCCCTGAAGGTGTGGCCCGCGTGTTGGCCAAGGTCAGTCAGATGGATTATTTCCCCCCGAGCCAAATTGATGCGGTGCCAGCTGTGGAAATTTCAAAAGCACTCAAGGATCACGGCATTGCTTTGCCGTCGAAGTTTGAGGGCGTGCTGCCCGTGAACTTGATCACAGCTGAGAACGGTACTCAAACGCTCGTATTGGCCTTGAGTGAGCCATCCAAAACCTTGGCAGGGTCACGCTTATTCAACGGTTTGCCCCACGTCTATAAGGTGGCTTCAGAGCGCACCTTGTCGACTATGTATCGCCGTTATTACTCAAACTCTGATGCAGACACGATGAAGTTGTTTGAGCAGTTGTCTAGCGTGAAGGTTGAAGAGGAAGAAGCTCAATCGCTACTTCGCAGATTTGTGCTCTCTTTGATGCGTCACGCATGTTATGCGGGGGCATCTGACATTTCATTTTCACCTTCGGCAACCAAGTCCGGCGGTGACGTGCGCTTGAAAATTGATGGTGTTGGCCAGCTCTTTACATTCTTGCCGTCTGAAATTTGGAGCCGGGTCATTACGCACCTTGTCACTACGTGTGGTGCCCAAGATAAATTACCACTCGGCCCCGTGGATCGCCGCTTTGTATTTCAAGAGTCAGATGCTGAAGAGTTTGGCGAAATTGCTCAGCGCTATGGCTTTCGCGTCATTTTGATGCAGCGCAACGAGACAGATAACACCCTTGTCACCATCGTGATGCGTATTCTGGACCAACAGGCAGACACCGCCGAATTGAGCACACTCGGTTTTGACCCAGAAACTTTGAAGTACATCCGCGACAGCAAGGACCGTGCGACAGGTCTTTTCTTGGTCACTGGCCCTACAGGTAGCGGGAAAACAACCACCCTTTACGCGACTTTGAACGAGATTGACCCAATTTCACGATGGGTTCAATCCATCGAAAATCCGATTGAGTATTCACGTGGCCTTTGGATGCAGTTTCAAACGCGTCAAAACGCAGCCAAGAACGATCAAAACGGAGGCAGCGATGAGGCAAAAGGCGCTCACGACTTACTCAAGGGTCTACTCCGTGCTGCACCAGATGTGATTCTTTTTGGCGAGATTCGTAAGGGCGATATTGCCGAACAGCTGGTAGATGCAGGCAACACGGGTCACTTGGTTTTCTCAACACTCCACAACAACGACGCTGCTTTGGCCATCAGCCGTCTTCGCAGCTTCAACCTTGATATGTCGGCCATTGCCAGTCTGCTTTTGGGCATTTTGGCTCAACGGTTGGTACGCACACTTTGTACGTGTGCGGTCGATGACCACCGTGTAGATACCTTGACTGTTCTGGGCAACCTGCCATTCTTGGATGAGCAACGCACAGGCAAGCCAATCAAAGCAAAACGTGCCATGGGTTGTCCAAATTGCCACGGCACAGGTTTTCGCGGCCGTCGCATGGTCTATGAACTGTTGCGAGTAACACCACGTGTACGCGAGCTGATCGAAAACGGTGCATCACCTAGCCAAATTGCGCGAGAGGGCATCAATGAAGACCGCACGCTTGTTGGTAATGCGCTGCGCTTGGTCGCCGATGGAATAACCAGCATCGATGAAGTGAAAAAACTCGGCCCACTCAAAGAGGCATCTTAATCATGAACTTGACATTCGCATTCTCAGCACGCCAGCCAGTCGGCACAAAAACAGTCTCGGGACTGATTACAGCCGAGTCAGACGTTTTTGCCATGGCCAAGGTCAAAAAAATGGGATTCATCAATCCGGTTGTCTCACTAGACATCATGCACACGCTGGCAACGGGTTTTGGCTTCTTCAAGCCGGACGACTTTGATCTGCGAGAGAAGGCCCGGTTTTACGAGACCATTTCTAAACGGATCAAGCTAGGGGGCACTTTTAAAGACGCTCTAGACAGCGCCAAAGAGTACATCGAGGACGGACGTTTACTGTCGGCGGTTGCGATTGCCTCGGCAGCCCAAGAAAGCGGCCTTCGCCCATGGAAGGCCATGGAAATGGGGGGATTCGCTCATCGTGATGTCATGGTTGTGAAGGCGCTCGACATGGTGGGCGGACTGGATAAGTCGTTTTGGGATTTGGCTCAAGAAGCCAAGCTCCGTCACCAGACCCAAAACGCTGTGCGCGGCGCTATGCACATGCCACAGACCATGACCATCATGTTTTATTTTGCGCTACCGCTCTTTTTTGGAGTTCTCGGCCCACAAATGCTGAGCTTCTTCAAAAAGCTTGGCTCAACCGTCAATATTCCACCTGACATTCAGGCGCTTTACAGCTTTGTTGGCGAAGTCAATGACAACCCGGTAATGTGGTTTTTGGCTTGGATTGCCATGGGTTTTGGCGCATGGATGTTGTTGAAGTCAACCCTTTGGCAAGAAATCAAATCACACATCAAGTCGTTTCACGACTTGGATTTGAAAAGTGAACACGCGCAGATTTGGAGCGTGTATGCCCTGATGTACTCGGCCAACATTGCGCCTCAAGAAATTTGCGCCATTCTTCGCCCCGCTTGCAAACTGGCGGTCACTGGTGAATCCCTTTACGTCATGAGTCGTCGTCTTGCAGCCGGAGCTGACGAAATCAGCGCATTAGAAGCAGCGCAGTTTCCACGTTTTGTCAATGCAGGCTATAGAAGCGCCAAAGATTCAGGTGACTTGCCAGACGGCTTGAAATCGTTCTGCCAAATGCTTCAAGAAGATGTGCAGGTATTAACAGAGAAGGTGCAAGCCGTTCTCCAAAAAATATCACTCGCCATTGCCGTCGTGTTGATCTTGGCTGTGTTCTACATCACCTATTACCCAATCGCTGGGCCAATGCTTCAGTCCCTTTAAATCCCAAACCTAACAGTTTACTCAGGAACAACCCATGAAAAACAACTTTCCACGACTTGCCAACAACCCCACATCAAACGAAACAGGGGCTGCCCCTCTCTCTTTGGAGCGCCGCTTGCAAGCAAATATTGTTGCTCGCAAGCAACGCGGCTTCACGCTTGTTGAATTGATTGTGGTTTTAGCCGTCATCGTGGTCTTGGCCACGTTTATGGCCTCGAAGTTTTCTGGCGACTCAAGCAAGGCAGTCAAATTATTCTCGGACATGAAAACCTTGAGCGATTCCGCGCAACGTGCGGTGGTCGACTTGGGCGGCGTTCCGAACCGTCTCTCTGTGTTGTGGAACCGTACGGATGCGACCGCTGGAAATATGTTCAACGGTATCGCCGCGACGAACAACTGGAGCGGGCCGTATATCGACCGTCAACCAACTGATGCAAACAACGCGATTACAGAGTCCAGCATCGGCGACGCAACAACGATCACGATTGCTCGCGAAGCAGCAAACGCAGCAACCAACGGTGGCAACTACACATGGGTCTACTACCTGCGTGCCTCCAACGTGCCAAACGCTGTGATCATCGAAGCAATTAAAAAGTGCGCGAATACAGACGTGGTTGCAAATGCCACCTTCGTCAATGGCCAATGTCGCGCCACGCTTGGTTCCGGTGCAACGGAATTTGGTTCGTTTGACGTCAAAGTCTCTGATTCACGTTAATCAGTAGCCGGACTAGCACCATGCAAAGCAACAAGAAATCATCTGCCCATTTCGCCATCGATTGGGAAGGACTACCCAAAGATCACCCCGCACACCGTCAACGCGGCGCGGCATTTCTTCTGGTGGTGACGATGCTTCTTGGCGCAATGCTGGTGCTGGCGGGCTCATTTCGTGCTCGCGTTGTACATCAGGCACAAGTGACTTTTGAGCAAGACCAACGTCAGTACCTTGACACAGTTATCAAAAATTCTCACAACTGGTATCAACGCGTGGCTTTGTCCATCGAGCTCACAGGTGACACACCAACAGAAGCCGATTTGCTTCAGCAAATTGCCCCGGAGCGCAAGTTTGGTGTTAGAGCTGCCATCAGCTCTCGACTTGGATTGCCATGCTCACCAACGGCAAGCTTTGGGAGCTGCGTGCCATACCGCGTGATTGCCGTTTGGTTGCCGCCAATCAGCTCCGCAGATACCACGACCTTCAATCAAGCGAACGGGACCCTCACGCCTGACCCAGCTGTTGCCGCTGCTGGAACAACTCGAATTTTCGATACCAAGCTTTATCAACAAGGCCTGATGGTCCAGATTAGCGAGCTTCTTAAAACAACTGCTTTCCGATTGCAGAACTTTGCTCGCGCACAACAAAGCGTCATTGGCTCCCCATCATTTGATAACTACTTCAGGTCCAGCGACTGTGGTCGCGCTATATCTGGCCACTTTCCATGTGTTGATACATATCAACCAATCACAAGCACAACGATTCCATCAATGCTTGGCATGCCCAACAGCGACTTTCAGACTCCTTGGGGCGACGTCGTTCAGATTAGCAATCTTTTGGACAGCAATAACTCGTCAATGCCATTCAGCTTGTCAATTAAAGCCTCATCACCATGGGGCCAAACGGTCTCGTACCAAGTTCAACAAACCGACTAACCACGCAAAGAATCAACATGAATGATCAAGAAGACACCCGCAGTTTTTTGGAAGTTCTCACGGAGTTATTGACTGACGAAGCGATCAGCGACGTTCACTTGCAAATCGACCACCCAATTTGGGTTCGTAGCGGTGGAGAGATGCAGATTGTGCGGAACTCCTACGTGTCTTCTGTGGATTTAAACAATTGGTTGCAGTCTCGTTACAAAGATGCGTCACCAGTTACCCGGGTGTTAGAACTTGGTGGCCAAGACGACTTTGCATTAAATTTGGGGAATTTTCGAATTCGTGCCCATGCATGGACGTCTCAAGGTCAGCTCAACGTCGCAGTACGTCGACTCTCAAACGACATCCCTCCACTGTCAACTCTGGGATTGCCAGCATCGGTTCAGCGGCTCATAGAAGCCCCCCAAGGGCTGGTTTTGGTCACTGGCCCCACAGGTAGCGGCAAATCAACAACCTTGGCCAGCATGATTGATTGGCTCAATGCGAATACGCAAAGCCACATCATCACCCTCGAAGACCCCATCGAATATGTCCATAAAGACCGTGCTTCACGCATGCGTCAACGCCAAGTTGGTGAAGCTGGAGATTGCGCTGATTTTGCGGCCGGGGTGATTGGAGCAATGCGAGAAGACCCCGACGTTATTTTGATTGGTGAAATGCGCGACGTCGAAACAGTTGAGGCGGCATTGAACGCAGCTCAAACCGGACACTTGGTGTTAGCAACGCTCCACACAAATTCAGCAACAGAAACGATCAATCGAATTTTGGCGTTCTTCACCGAAAGTGACCGTGAACTGGCTCGGTCTGTCCTTGCCTCCGTTTTGCGGGGGGTTGTATCTCAGCGGTTAGTGAGAACCAAAGAAGGCAAGCGAGTCTTGGCACTTGAAATACTCATGGCCACGCAAGCAATTCGCGTCCACATCACAGGCGGACGAAATAATTTACTCACTCAAGAGATGAGTAGCGGCGCGATTGATGGTCAGCTCACCCTCAATCAAAGCCTGATAAAGCTGTTAAACGAAAAAATTGTCGACCAAGAAACTGCGCTCATGGCATCCAATGACCGTCCAGCCCTTGAACGCCTTTTGGGAGTTGCCGCATGACAACGAAGCGCGAAGAAATCTCAAAACACGCTTCACGCATGAAAAAACAGCGGGGATTTACCTTGCTGGAGATGATGTTTGCCATGGGCTTGGCCAGCATCATGATTGTCTTGATTTCGAACGCTACTGGCCCCGGCATTACTTTCTTCTCTCGCGTAGAGACAGACAGTCGCCTCAAAGACCTGCGAATGGCGCTCACGGCCGCATATAACGACAACGCAACCACGGTTGATGCCGTGTCATCGGCTGTCTTTACAACACCCGCTGGAACGCTTGCTCAACTAACACCAACAGTCAATAACTTATGTGTCGGCGGTCCAACTACGTTTACCGCCATCGGCCGCTACCTAGCGACAAGTGCATCAGACATTTGGCATGACGGATTTGGGCGCAGCTTCTGCGTCTACATCACTCCAATGCAAAGCATCACCGTCAATTCAATCACATTCAACTATCACTCTGTGGCCGTCGTTTCAGCTGGAGTAGATGGAGCGATTGATGCAACCACCTCACTTTCGTCTGTTGGCGTTTTGACACTTGGTGGTGATGACAAGGGAATTTTGATTGATGGCCGAGCCCTGATGCAAGACAAGGTCTCACAGTCGCTCGCGGTCGTGAATCGTTCAGCCGACGCGTATCAAACTTACTTCAACACTCGCTACTTAGCAAATACCACCCGTGACATTTCAATTGATTATTTTGCGAAGTCGGATCGTGGCGGCAATGCATCGAGCAGTTGGGATGTAAACGGCTCAATGCCTAACAGCGGCGGCGCTGCTGTAAGCATGGCCGCAATCGGCGCACACACCGTGCTTGGTTTAACTGCCTCAGATGTAACCGACGCATTTGGACAAATCTTATTGATTGACAACAGTTCTGACGCAGTTCGCAATCCGCAGAACTCAACTGCCGCACTTCAAACACCTGGCTACACAGCTCGAATTTCCACCGCCCTGCCGGGTGGCCAAACGCTTTCTCGCACCGTTGTCGGCGCGTATTAATTATCACCAAAGGAGTTTCCATGAAAAACCGCAAACCTAAATTGACCACAATCGCAGCCCTAACCGCTTTGCTCGTTGCAGTTTTTGCACCGCTGTCAGCGAGTGCTCAGCTGGCAACGAAACCCTCAGAAACTTCGAGCGCTGGGGCAGGGCGAGGCTTTTTGAATCCTTCACGCGATACAGCGCCCACCCAAACTGAAGAAAAAGCACCCGTTGCAGCAGCCACACAAGCACCGGAAAAGTCCCCCAACTTGCCAGTCGTTGCACAGCCACCAAAACTTCCCACGGTCGCAGCAATTCCAAGCTCTAAAACCCCCATCGACACTGATTCGGCAATCAACCCATTGACAGGGAAATCATTTTCTGAGGAACGTCTGACGCGTTTGCTCAATGCCAACAAACTGGTGACAGATATTGCACGCCAGCAAGTTGCACAGGCTCAGCTCCAAACAGAACTGGAATTGACTGGCGACCGTCGCCAAGCCGAAGCCGCAAAGATTCGAAGCGAAGTTATCAACGTAATTCCAAAGTCACAAGTTTCCGTAAAAGACTCTCTCAAGGCGGGTGAAGAGTTCATTGCTGGCCCCGGCAAACGTATGGCAGGGAGTGACATGCCACGCGTTTTACCTAAAGGTGCGATGCCATTTTCTTTGGCGACGCTTGGCACGCCACAAGGCACCAGCGGCAGCATTCGAATCGGCAATGAATCAATTCCAGCTCAAAGCAACTACGCAGGCAATGAAGCTCGTGTGACCTACGTCGACGCGCAAGTTGCAGGCGCTCGCAACAGTGGTGGCACGGCCGGATTCCCCGCACTTCCTACGTTGTCCCCCAGCCCCACAGGTATGAGCACCAATTCAGGCTCATTCCCGTCAGGCTTCATTCCTAGCCCAATGCAACGTTAATGCGGCAAATAACCTGAATAGACGAGGCCTCGATGTCAAGTAATGTTTTTATTAAACACGCCAAACGTGCTGCGCAAGTTTCTGGACTAGCGCTGTTAATCGGTCATAGCGCCACGCACGCTGCGGGGCCTACGTCCGCTATTGGGAAAAAAAACCGGACAGCGGCTTCTGTGATTGAAACGATTCCACTGAATGCAACCAATGCCACGTTTACGCTTTTTAGTGGCGCCGTCGGCTACAGCGGGCGCGGGTTACAAATTCAGCCAGATAACAACACTTATGGGGCGACATCCATAGCTAGCGTCCCAATCATGCCTTATTCAAACGGAACCAAAACCAAGGATGAAATTGTTACCCAAGCCACCAATTTCTTGTTGCCGTTTGCAACTGATGTAGGCGATTCGTTGAAAGCATGGATAGCCACCAACAACTACAAAGCAGGCTCATTTGTCTACGAGCAGGAGCTTATTCCAAGCGGCGTTAATCGAGTAATGAAACTGGTTTGGCAACTTTCCGTGGCAGATGGCGGCCGCATCATGTATGGCGCTCCGCGAGTTATCGACGGAGATCCAACGTATGTCTACATTACCTACACCCCGAAGGCAGTAGCAGCTGGCCTTCCATCTAATTGGGCATTTGCAGACGCCGGAATTTTGAAATGGCAGTTACGCAAGCGTGATGGGACACCGCAAACTGACTGGACAAACATCAACACAAACGGTGCTTACGATGAACCAACGGCTGACGGCTCGGACCCAAACTTTGGCGCTAATTGTTTAGCAGATAAGCGGCTTAGTCCAACTTGTCCAACAGGCCATACCGATGCACACACGCTCATATCCGCGACGAGTAGTAATGGAGCGATCATTGACTACACCCGCAAATTACAACCTCAGTACACAGCCGCGTCAGATGGATCTCAACAACCAAACATGGCCATCTCTTTCGATACGCGAGCGCTTCACCATAACAACAGCTGCACCAATGGAACAATTCGTACAGCTGGTCGTTACGGACTAACTCTGACAAATACTTTTGACAGGTTTGTTTTTGACGACACGCTAACTCCGCCAAACATTGTCAAGAGAACCACCACAAATTCGTTCTCGCCTACACAAGGCTTTGACTACACGCAGACAACAGCACTTTCAATAAGCCAAATTCAGCCGCTGGTCATTAATCCGTTTGACCCCACAGGTCCCTTGGTATCAACATCTGTCGTACCTGGTGTTCAATACACCGCGCCTATATATGAAGATGGTGATACAGGGGAAAAAAGAGAATTCATAAACTACAACGGTGAATACCGTGTCTGCACATCTTCAGACCCTTGGATTCCGAATTTATATGCACACGGAGTTGGGTTTATTCATTGGGGCAGGACGTCTACGGTGCAGCAATGCGGCAGCCACTTTTGGTGGGGAACAGATTACTCTTTTGGTATCGACAGAGCGACAGGCCAAGGCTGGACAGTTCATTGGTACTACGGAAAACAAACACTTCAAACACCCGTCACCGTCCAAAGAGAAACGCTTCCTTGTCCGCAATAAAGGTAACTTATGAATAAAGAACTGAAACGATTCATAGCTTCTGCAATGTCAGTTGTGATGCTCACAACCAGCCTCATCATTCCAACGGGACAGGCCTTTGCACGAGCTGACCCTTCGGTATATCAGTCCAGTGCCACCATTGGTCAATTTAAGCCAGATAGCACCTGCATTGCTCAAGGTGGCACGGCAGGGTGCGGGTATTACGAACGATTTGGCGACTTGGAAGGCGCTGGCCTGACTCGCGTAACCGTGCCCCGTGACAACTGGCGATTGATCGCTCAAATCTCAGGTACTGGACGAACTGATAGTGGCAATTTCATGATCCAAGGTGAGGGCTGGATCACTTACGGTGTTGAGGGGGTAGGGCGACTTGGCCTAGAACCTAACCAAGTGGCCATGATCTTGAATCGCGACGAGAACGGCAACCCACCTTGGGTCGTGGCGCGGTATTTTCCAGAGCAAGCGAAGCTCAAGATTGACGTTTTCAAAATCACCCGCGACGCGGCAGGAAGGCAGCAAGTGTGGGTGTCTAACTTCACGCCTCACCATGGTGAGCATTGGCGTGCTTCTCGTCGCTATATCACAGAAGCGGAACGCACCAACGTGGTCAAAGCAGGCTACAACCCGTTTGAAAAATTTAGGGGCTACGACAGCGACCCGATGTTTCATAACATTTCGTGGGGTGCGGCCCAAGTCGCCCTTAGTCATGCGATGCAGTACCACGATTCTGTTTTTGCCTTGTACTCAGAAACAAAGAATAGATTTACCCAAACCACCAGCACGAGCGGAAACTTTCTGCGAAAAACAGTTACGACGTACACGACTGGCTATGCGACACCACAGTTCTATTTGGCGATGCCTTTGAATATGAGCCCTGCGCGCAACAACATCAACCCCGCAGCATTTGGATTGATTTGTGTGACTGGTGCCACTACTTGCGATGACGAGGCCCACGTAGTTGCCGCAATGATTGCCCTAGAGCCTCTTGATGGTGGAAACATCCCAAAAATTGAACAACAGCTTTACTACAACGTGTCCAGCTCAAGCAGCTGGACAACTCTTGCTTTTGCGCTGGTTACGGCAGCGCTCACATACGGGGCCGTTGGAATGTATGCAGCAGCTACCGCACCAGGTGCTGCAGGAGCCACAGCGGGCTCACTTGCGGTTGATGCTGCGGCCGCTGACATTGCGGTAGGTCAAACAGCTATCAATAGCGGACTCATATATGCAGGTGGTACTCAGATAACGCAAGGCGGCTCTCTAGTATCTCCGCAACAGGGGTGGATGGGTAATGTTGGTTGGGCCCCTTCAGGCGTTGGGAACGGCTCGTCCACCGGCGCCTCATGTAACAACCAGCACTGTGCGGGTTTGTATGCAGCAATCCAGCAACGCCACGTAAACACCGATGTTTTGGATGCGTCTAGCAGTGGGAATTTGCAAGCTACGAATCAAATGATCCAAGGCAACTGCGACCCTACGTGGACGACGGCAGCGTGCCGCGCAGCAGGTCTAAATCCGGGAGCAGCACTGCATCGACCAGACAGCTACATTGAGGCCAAAACCGTCTATGCAATGAAAATGCGCGAGCGTGATTGTAAAACTCAAGGTCTTACAGGCAAGGAGTTAAGGCAATGCATTGCACCTCCAATCCGCCAACCATGAGAAAAGCCCGCTTGTGCGGGCTTTCAAATCAATCAGTTAGAGCGTAAATAATCGCTATACGCCGTTTTATACGACCACCCGTTACATTCAACGCCACCTTGACGATCAGTTGCATAAAATGCAGCGGCAGGAAGAACAAGCGCACCAGCGACAAAACCACCAACAACCTTTCCTGCAGTAGTCAACTTGTCATCAGCCAAGTCATTACCACTTCCCATCCACTTGCAAGTTTCAGTTTCTTCATAAGCAGCAACATCGACAAAACGAAAGCCTACTTCTTTAGACGTATCTAAGCGAACAATAGACCCGATTTTCAAAGTCATAGTTGAAGGCACAATCTCCATATTGTTGAACAGCGCCTTGTTTTTGAGAGTGGTGACACGCACCCAATTTACTTCATTCAAACGGCCGCAAATTTTTGACCTGATTTCTTTAATACGCTCTGTGCCATCTGTTTTTTCGCAATCGCTTTTTCCTTCAATACCAGGAATTACTTTATCAACTTGGGCATAAACCACCCCCGCTTTTTGCTGATCGCGCAAGAAGACATCTTTGCTGCTTTGCGACGTAGCACAGCCACTCACAAAAGCAGTGCTGACCACGGCAAGGAGTAAGAATGATTTGTTCAAAGTGTTTGTGTACATAGAATACCTCCATCTATAAAACGCATGGAGCCTTGAAAAGTTGACTACCGATTTGGATTACCAACAGAAAAGTTAATTGATTCAATGCTCATTTATCAAATGCACTTTTTGAACCTCTGAGAATGCGTCTGCTGTCACATTGTTGCCATTTGTCTTTGATGCCGCAGCCAACACTATTCATCTTTTCCTGAAAGGTGCGTGCTTGGTCGCAACGCTCAGATGCTAGGTCGACATACGCCTTCTTCTCTAGAGAAAGAAGCTCTTTGCAATCAGGGATGGGGCCATCCAAGGGATCTTTTGGAGAGCATGCGGTAATCAATAACAAAAGCAGGGAGATTTGAATAATTTTCATGGTTAGACCTTAAAAATCTTTGTGGATGAAAAAGCATTAGCTTAATGTCGACGTCTAAAAACTACCCGGTTTCCAAAGACTTCACCAAGTTTGTAAGACAAATATGCAAAGATAAACAGTCCTATCAAAGGAGCGAGAAAAATTGACCATCCTTGGAAAATTCGACTAAGCCAGGTGCTGACAAATAAACTAACTGCAAAAGCAGCGAAATACCACTTTTTTGAAGCCCCGTACTCCAATACGGCGTGACATCCCCGACAAACGCTTGCTCGCCAAGGAACATGCGTAAAACAAAAGGGGCAAACTGATGTTTTTGATTCTTCCATTTTCAATTCCCGTCAAAAAATTCAATAAAAAGTTTCATCCTCGACAATTCCAATCAACTATTCAAGGACTCTTGGTCAAACGAACCTATCCTTTTCAAAGTGGTTCTGAATTAGCAATTGGCAGCGAAGGCATTGTGTCTTCACCAGCATTCCAAATCCAAGAGGCCAACTCACTGATTTGCACCATTTGCTGCAAAGCAACCTGAAAATCCTCCGTTGCGTTCGGCGGGATGATGTACAGGGCCGTGGGGGTTGGCAGGGTGTCATTGGCCACAAGGCACGCCAGTGGATGTGAAGAAGGCAGGTTGTAGCGCAGGCCTTTAACAAAACGGCGATGAGCATGCGTCATGCCATCAATTAGCTCCTTCTCGTACGTGTTGTCGAATGGAATCCAATTCTCAGTCGTGGCCATGAGTGCCAATTCTTCAATGGAGACCAAGCCAGACACATCTACGCTGAATATTCCAATAGCCATCAAGTGCGTTCCCTCCAAAGCAGCACACAATGCCATCTCGACGGAGAAACGCTTTTTTAAGCGGTCGTAGAGGTCTTCATTAATATGGAAGGTACAGTCTGGCAAGTGTTTGAAAATAATGTCGCTGCTGTAGCGCGAGGGGCTGATCTCTTTGATCTCACCAATCACGATCATGAGCCGTTTTGCACCCTTTATCGGAGCTGTTGCTTTAGTAATCTGAGAAATACGGCGTGACGCGATTTCCTTTTTATGCTCTAGGCTCCATGACTCAGGGATGTACAACACATCAACAAGGCCTGCCCCCTTTGTGGTCATGTTGGCGGCAGCATCAAGCAAGTATTTACGAACCACAAACCAATTACGTTTTCCCTCCATTGATGGAGACCACCTATGGAATCCGGCCTCTTTCCAAAGGAAATGTAGGGTGCCACGCAGCGTGAGTTTGTGGCCATCAGTCTTGACGCTGTCAGATTCGGCAGAAGAGGGCAGGGGCTTATCACGCGCCCCCATTTTGGTGAGAGAAAAGTTCAACTTCAAGTTGGTCAAACCATCATCTGGGTTCTCTGTGATGGCTGTCCCCATGACTTGGCCAAGGCCACTCAATTCTTGAGGCTCTTCATAGCTGTCGCATACTGGCGCGTGGTGGGCTCCAGTGCCCGGCATGCGTTTGATATAGAACTTGCCCGCAATCTTTGCCACATACATCTCAACACCTCGGCCAAGGCACATGCACACGGGCCTAATTCTGCGAGCGTGGGCATCAACCAAAGCCGCGTCAAAGTCCGTCGTGCCCGGGTGGTAGATATGCTCGTTTATGCGATAGGTAGTCATGCAATCTCCCGATTATTTGTCTTGCTGTTCGTTATGCTCTGACTCGCTAGAAATAGTGCTTGCCAACACACTCAGGGCTGCATCACGGCTAACTATTGGACACAAGTTCAAAAAGTTCTGGCGTGCGCGAACCGTATCGGACCACTTGCGAAAACTGATGCTGAAGTACCTCGAAAGCGACGGAGCGCACTCGTCGGGACGATTGCCTGACGACAGACACAAAACCGCTTCACAGGCTGACTTTGCGTTGTCGTCATCTTGAGAATGAGCAGCCCCTGCCAATGAAAGCAGGCAGGCCATGGCCATAACGTGTAGTTTTTTCATCATCAGAGTCCTTCACTCAACGGAACACATAAAGAATTGCATTCCAGATCAAGTTGCCAATCGCAACAGCTCCGATGCATCCAAAAAATAAAAATGCCATTGTTTTTTGATCAATGGCCTTACTTGGCGAGCCAGTTTGCTTTCTTACCTCTTTAGCAACCAAGTCACTGACATCGCGAGACAAAGCTTGAAGATATTCACGCGCATGAGCGGCAAGCTTCTCTGAAGCCACGGCACTTAAATCAACTCTGTTTAACTCAATCATTTTTGAGTCCAGAACCTGATGCCAACGCGCTAGGCGGCTGGCTTGATCCTGCGCCTCGACTTGCATTGAATGCAACTGAGAACTCAACTGAATGATTTGATCGTGTACACGCCCCACATCACCAAGAATCTCGGCGATGAGTAGCGAACGAGCCTCTTCTGATAGCTTTGGCCGCTCTGGGTTGGTCATGGCACAACCACTTCAAACACTGAATTCAAGTTCTCTTGCACGCCTTGAGCAAGTCGCTGCGTTGATAGACGCTCTGCGAACGCCAAACGCTCTTCTGGGGCTGTTGCCTTCTTAATTTCTGCTTTGAAGTCGGTTGGATCATCCAAGAGCGACTGGATCGTTTCAGTGCTGCCGCGCAAGCGGGTAAAAACTTCATTCTTGTAAATAGCCGCTCGAACGTCGACTTGGCACTTACCTTCAGCTTCTGCGAAACGCAAAACAGGCTCAAAAATTTCAGCAATATTGGTGTTTGGCTCCACCATATTGAACACAACCACAATCTTTTTAGCTGGTACACCTAGCTCCGCAAGAGCGTTGACACATTCCACCGTGTCCTTTTGCTGTTTAGGCACTGGAACGCACGGGACAATGAACAAGTCAAAATCATCTTGCGAACCGCGATACATCCGCATCAATGACATGAACTGCTCAATGTTGCTGGCACCCACGTCAATGATCGCTGCGTCCTCCAGCATCAAATCTTCTTGCAGCCGACCAAAGTCGCCACCTTTAACAGTGACAACACTTGCACTGTCAGCATTGATTGTTTCGACGGCAACCACGACGGCCTCAGGCATTCGTGGACTCAGCAGGTGACGCGCTATCGTCGATTTGCCGACGTTGCCGCTAAAGTTGACGACGGCAATTTTGAGATCATGTTTTTTCATTAGAGTTTTCCTTTAAGGTTTTGGGCGTTTAAAAAGTGGGGTACGTTTGAAATAGTCTTCAACTGCCTTTTCACCATGGGCTTTTGACCCAGATGAGTTGGCCACTGTCTTACCTTGGTTTGTTTGAGGCGCTGGATCATTGGCTTCAGTTGCGTCTTGTTTGATAGGCGAGGGGGCTGCACTACTCCCAAGCTTCTTTTTCCATTTCCGCGCGTGCATGAGCGCATCTCTAAAGCTGGATAAGGTTGCGTCAAAACCTTCCTTGGCCAACTCCCTGCGGATCAACTCATGCGGGTGCCCATAGGTAATCTTTAGCTCAATGCGTTCAAGGTGTTCTCTAACGTAGCCGCGAAAACTTTGTTTAAGCGGCATTGCGTTTACCCCTTGACTTGACGACCTGCTTCGCCCTCATTGCACGCGCTCTTGCCAGCGCAATACGAAAACCACCAAGAGTAAGGACATGGCCTGCTTGGGTGAGAATTTCATTGAGTTGCTGATGTTTGACGCCATACGTGATTTGCAGCTCGATGTCATCCAGTTCCTCACGGAGGATGGCGGCGATACTTTCTTTGTTATTTCTCATTTCGGCACCGTTGCAAACACCTTGTCGACGTAGCCATTTCGCTGGCCATTGATTGGGTTGCCTGTGTTGTATTCGCTCAATGTTTCGCGCAACGCCATCTGTCCAGGACCGTGACGCTTAACGGCTCTTGCGTAGCTATCGCTTAAATGTTTTTCCATCGCTCGCACGTTTTGGCAAGGGTCGAACACTGTTTCAATTGTTAGACCGAACCGCTGCAAATTTTTCGAGTTGATGCCGCTGTAACCCATGTCGATGGATACGCCCGCATTAATAAGCATCTGAGCCGTTGCTACGGCCTGTTCCTTGTTACTAGGCTGGCGAGACAACTTCCACGGCCCATTGATTCCGATGGCATAGGGATTGCTTCCACTTTCATGGTGGATGATTCGCATCGCGGTATCAGGGTGTACGTTAGGGGCACACGCCATAACGACTGACAGTAAAAAGTTACTAGCTGCCACAGTTAAAGCCTCGGTTTAATCGTTGGTGTCAACTTGATGGCCACGCCATGGTTTTGCATGGTTCGTTGCAGGTCACGAGCCAAAGCACGATCTGATTGATCTGGGCTGACGGCTAAAGCCTGTGCCATATGCGTATACGCATTGACCACCTTTTTTTCGTTTTCTTGAGCCCGCTCTACCGCCTTGGGTTGAGCCTCTGCCGTCTTTACTCGGTCGGGGGTAATGCCCCTATCTTTCATTTGTCTCATCGCTTGGCTTTCACCCTTTGGTCGCTGCAAGCGGGTGCGTCGTCGAGTGGCAACGGCCTCGATGCCACGATCATTCAACTGTTTGGCAAAAGCAATACGCCATTGCTCCAAATCCGCTTTGCGGGGATTCATTCGCTGCCCGTCTAATCCGACCATCTTGACGGCTACGTGGGCATGCTGACTGTCTGTATCGCTGTGATGTGCGATTACATATTGGTGATTTGAAAAAAGCTCTTTAGCAGTAGCACGCGCTGCAGCTTTGACCTTTTCGCGGTCTACGCCTGCGGGCATAGACAAAATCACATTCAACGCTTCGCGACGTGGTTTTTTCACCTTGCCGTCCGAACCAATGAATTCATGGGCTTCTGGTGGTATTGGAGCGCCCGCAATTTGCCACTGCTCTTTGAGCATGGCACGTGCTTCTTTGCCGCGCACCACTAGGCCCTCTTCAGTTTCAAGCTCTAACTCTTCCTCGCCTTTTTTCTTGTACTTGCCACCACGGGCGATGTAGTCGATGTGCGAACCAATACGCTTCATATCTGACCCGCCGCCAGTGATCTTCACGACAACTTGTGGCAAGTTACGCACCACGCCAACCAGGTTGTCACGCACCGCTTTTGGAGTCAATCCAGACGCCTTGGGGGTTGCCTTTGGCCCCTCAATCACGCTGCCAATCATGTTCAAGATTCGCTTTGTTTCGTCCTTGCCTTTTTTAACTGGCTTACGCTCAGACCAAACCAAATCTTCGCCCCAATGGACCAAGACGTTATCTACATGCTGTTTTGTGGCCACGTTCGCCCCTTACTTATTCACCGCGATCAACCACCGCTCACGGTTGTTGCTCAAAAGTTCAGCCACGTGCGCCACATGGGAACGCACGGCTGCGACCTCATTCGGCAGCAATGAAACAGCTTCTGCGGCGACAACATCGCCTCGCGCTGCCAAGGAAATGGCGTGCTTGGCCAGCTGGTTCAAGTTGTTACAAGCACGCAGCAACAAAAGGTTGTGAGTACCCAACAGAGCGGCCTCATCCGGCGTGAAGCCGGGTGATTTCGTGAGATAGGCTCTGAGCACACGACTCATGAATTTCGGCGTTTCTTCTTTGCGCGTCGCAGCCAGTAACTCCCAAGCCTCCAGCTCGCTTTTACTGAAACGCAGCTCTTTGCGCTCGCGAGATTCATCACGAACATTCACAACGGCATGAAAACTCGGCTCTGGTGCTGTTGAAACAAACCCAATTTTTTGAGCCATCAAGTCAATGATCCAGTTCTTGACCGCAGCGCTTGCAGCCAAGTCGTGAGCTGCACACCATGCCGCAAATGGTTCGTGCTTATCGCTCAAGTTAATTCGAAGCCGTTTAGGTGCCTTTACGCTGGCAGCTTTACCCTTTTTCGGCAAGTCAACTAAGTTGGCCAACGCCATATCCACAAGCTGCTTGACCACGGCCGTGGGGTCGCGATCTTCTTGGCCGCACCACCGAATAAAGGCTTCGTGATGCTCTCCGAGCTGAACTCGCAACAAGGCTTTTGGCTCAACTGTGCTCAAAGCGCTACTCCCTAAAACCGCTGCGAACCTTGGGCAACACCCAAGCTACGCCATTCGCTTCTAAGCGATCCGCCTCTGAGCGAGACAAATCAGGGTTGAAATCCAAGCCAGTAACCCGTTCAACCTCACGAACGCTCATTTGAAAGCGAGCAGGCTCTTCACCTTGTAGGCCGTCGTTAGGGATGACAAACGCTGTCATGTCCTTCGTTGCGGGATCTACGATCACCTTAAACATGGCAGCTGGGACGGGAATAGAGCCAGATTGACGCTCTTGGCTGGTTCGCCCATGGTGCAACCAAGACACGGGTTTGGTGAAAACAGGACCAGTAAATACCACCAACACCCCACGGCGAGAAGCCATTTCGCGCACCATGGATTCAAGGTGCTCCCAAATCTTTCGGTTGTGAGTGGGGTTCTGCGGCACTGCATTTGAGAACATGAATGACTGGCTCATTGCTTCATTGCTCCAATGGAAATCAGCTGCGGGAGCTAGGTGGCCTTTATCAAATCCAGAGCGTTTGTACTGGTTACTTCCATCGAGCGGAGGCACTTGGAGGTCATCCTGAAAGTCCAAACCATCACGCTGCGCCACGCCCTTTAAATCGTCGCGCCTGATTCGCTCGGCGACCCAAAGCGGCGTCTTCACCTCGGCGTCATACATCCCCGCATATCCAAGTCGGCATGTGCTGTAAGACCTTTCGACAACACCATCCGTCTTCGGTATCGGGAAACCAAAGGCCTGAAATTGTGGGCAATTTGGGTTCTGCTTGCCGTACGCCACGGACATCGACTCGCCGACCGTAGCGCCCGACTGATGGCTCCAAGCGTGTACTTTTTCTGTATGAGACCAAAGAGCACCCGCGCTAGTCACGGCCGTTAAAACGGCCGACAGAACTACCCCTACGGTGACTTTTCTTTGGAAATACGGTTTTCCCACGGTTTTGCCTCATTTACGAAATTGAGGTTATTTTATAGCTCAGAAATAGAGGATAAGTAAACAAGTAAGCAAAGAAAAACCATTTAAAAGGGCACCTTTACCGGCGATAGCCTATCCTGCACTTTATTTAAGTGTTCGTTTTCTTCTTCTTTTTTTCTGGGTCTTTTCTCCACTTCGGTGCTTCTGAGGTGGATTTATGGTGTTGTCTGGCGGTTGCTTGGTTAGATGACGGTTAATGTGAAACACATCACGTGATTTGATGGCTAATTTGATGTGCTCAAACTGTCTTTATGCGGTGTAGTTATAGCAATGCGCTCAGACTAGTTCAGCAGAGACTAAGACGCAAAAAAGCCACCCCGATTTGCACCGGAGCGGCTGGTATTTGGCCGAGGCCTTGGCTTTGTTTTCTAGCTAAGTCACATCAGAAGAGTGCGATTTGGCCCCGTAAATCAATGTCAGGCACGGGCGTATAAATTTGGTCTTCTTGGCTGCTTAGTCGGATTGGGGAGACGTGCGTTTGTTCGTCCACCATTTCGTATTGCTGTTGGTTTTCGAGTTTTTGGCTCTTGGCTTCACTTGCCCGCTTGAGCTTTGTTTCCCAAAATCCGAGTACGTGCGCGGGGGTTTTCCATTCACTCCACACCTCGTTAGTAAGTGAGTTGCCGTGACGAATCACCGAAGGGATGTGCAAAAGTGAGCACTGGATGTAAGCCATGTGAACCGCCACGATGTCGATGTCCGTCCCTGTGCAGTGCATACAGTTTTGGTAATTGTGTCCAGCATCTAACATTGCCTCGGCAGCAGCAATCACCATGGCACCGCCGCCGATGGCAGGGTCTGCCACGGTGATAAAGCCCTTTTCTTCCACCTCATTGCACTTGGCCGACACCGAAATCTTTGCCATTAGCAAAGAGATTTCATAAGGTGTGAAGAATTGGCCAGTCCATGAGTTGCCCAACTCTAAGGACATAAACAATGACCCTAAAAAGTCATTCATTCCAGCAGACAGCCCCTCAACTACGTGGGCCAGTGCCTCTGCGATTTTGTTCGCTTCTTCCTTGTTGTAGCGTTTGACGATGGCCATATATTCAGCCTCGCGCTCTACATAGTTTTGGCGGTCCACTGCATTAGAGATAGCCAATGCAGACATGCCCACGAAGTCCTTAAAGACTTGCCAAAGTCCGTGGGTTTGTGACACGGAGCGAAGAATCTTCGTGATTTCGCGTTGGTGTTCATCTTTGGAATAGGGTTGTTTTTTTGCCATTGTTCAAAGAGGCGGGCGCGAGCCCGCCAAGTAGTTATCAATATTCGGATGGGAGCAAAAGCGTTGTCACGCTGCGGTCTGCTTCGGTAATGACCCAAATCTTTTGGCTGTCTTTGAGTGCATAAGAAGAGAACACACGCACACGGCTTGTGACGGCTTCGGCGTTTGTGGTTTGGTCCTCTTCACACATTTCAGACCAGTCACCGAACACGTGACGACGGACAAACTCATCGGGTTGTTGTCCGTTCTCTTCGAGTGCGTTTAACGCACCCGGAGTGGCGCAAAGTGTCCCCAGAGAAAAGAGGGGGGCGATGCGGGGGGCTGCTACTGCTGACATAAAGGCTCCTTGTGGTTGGTGGCTGTTGAGAAAGTTGGCCGGGCTCCAAGATTCCGAGTCCAGCAATTTGGTTTTGCTGAGACACGTAAGGCTTGGTGCCTTGCTGCCGTACCTCCTGAGTTCGTCGTCCGATGCACACGCAACTGGTGATGGATGCGGGGTCAAGCGCAGCGTGTAATTAATGGGGAACACACGCCTACAGGCGTGTGCGGGTTCCCCGTTCATTGCACGCTGTGCTTTAAGGCACGCGGCGCAAGCCGCTTCCGAATCAGAGCGAAGCTCAAACCTTGCCGTCCCCGTAGACTCATCAGTTACGGTCATCGAAAAAGACGACGAACTCATGAGGTACGCGAGAGCCCATACGGTTGACAGCAAAACGCCGCGCGGCGAGCGCCTACAGCGCCAAGTGGCGCTCTGACTAAGGGCGTAAGCCCTATCAATTAGCTTTACTTGCGTTCACGCAAGTCTGACGTTCTGGGTGCGTAATGCACCCACTAGCTAACATGCAATTCAATGGATTTGTCAGAGCGGCGCTTGTGCCGCACTGACACATGCCAAACCTTTGCGAAGCACTCGTCAATCCGGTCTTTGCCAAGCGGCAGCGCGGAGCGCCATGGGCGCGGAGGTGTGAGGGATGGAAGCCCGCAGGGTCAAGACACGTAGCTTGCGTAGTGGCTTGATTCACGACTGAGCGACCCCGTTCACGGGGGCACACACAACCCAAGCGAAACGTCAAAAATCCGCAACCGAATACCACCAAAAATGATGTGAACTAACTTAAACTAAATCCATGAAAACACTCGACCGCCAACCCGTTTTAAACGACACAACAATTCAAGCCTTCGCATCAAACGAAGGGTTGAAATTTGTTACCGTGCGAAACAAAGTGACGCACGAAGCCGCGCAAGTGGCGGGCGGTTGGAAAGTCACGCGCACCAAAGCCAAGACGGGCGAGTTGGTCGGGCACATTGATTTTTTTGCAAACGTCCACGAACTTTCCAAAGCAGTAGGCGCGTTTGCAGGCCTTCCAGTGCTGATAGATTTAGGCGTTTACAAGAAAACTTGTGCGATGTGAAAAGCCCTCGCAAGAGGGCTTTTTCACATCAGCACAAACTTGGCGCGGTCATCTCCAGTAACCAGTAAAGCAACTCTTCTGCCTCAGCATCTTCGATGCTGTGGTAGACCATTTCTAGGTAGTCTTCGGGAATTTCAAGAGAGCGCAACTCGCGCATAGCGAGGGCGCGATGTTGAAACGGTATGAGGTTGGCCATGAGTGATTTGAGCTGGCGAGAATCGCCGCGCAGCAAAGCAAAGTCAACAGCTTCAATGAGTTCGCACTTCTCAGGGTCAGTAGTCCAATCATCAAATTCGAGGTCGCCCCAAGGCGACGAGAAGGCATCCAGTTCCGCAGGGTTTCGCGCCGTAGGCAGCGAATCCCAAGCCACGGCAGTGACCGCGTTCAGCAGGTCACGAAAGTGGGCGAGGCTCAAACGCTCGGTTTTGCGGTGTTCGTCTGCGTAGCCCGTGCTGATATTCGTACATTCAGGGATGATGTGCGTAAATTCTGCGGTGTCGGTGTAAGACCCTGTGGGGTCGGGCATATAGAGCATGCCCTGAGAGTTGAGCGCATCGCTCAAACTCTCGGCAAATACATCGGAGCAACAACGTGCCATGCCTTGATGCGTGATGACATCGGATGTGCCTCGGCGGTCGAAGGCAATAGCGCGGTCAAACTCAGCCAATAAGGTTGCATGGTGACGGTTGAGGTGCTTTGCACCAAGACCGCCACATTCTTCACCATGAGTAAAGATGTAGTAAGCAGGCACATTCGATGTGATGAGGTGGGCGAGCAAAGCGATGCCAGCACCATCATCAGCACCCAGAACGTCATTGACTGCCAGAAGTGAACCGCCTTTATGTTCGATGTGATTTTTGCCGTCTTGACGGTGAACGGTGTCAAGGTGAGCGACAAAGAGTGTGCGATTTGTCGCGTCCTTACGAGTGTCAACGTGAAGGTTGCCAAACCCATCGGCGCGAGCCGTGGGGAATTTGGCAGATAAATACTTGACCAGTTTTTGTACACCTCGGCCTGAGTGTGGTCGTTTGAGCGTGAGCGAAAACACCAGCACGTCATAGGCCAGAACGTGGGGTGAGTAGGTGGCATCAGTCATTTGCATGAGGCACCTCGCTCGGTTGTTCTTCGCTTTCAGTCTCAGTGATTTCAAAGTCAACGTGATAACGCGCCCCGTCCACCTCTTTGCTTTCATCATCGTCTGTGTAGGTGTAGCCTGAGCCTTCACATACCCACGTTTCATCACTCGGCACATAGCTACCCTCATTGACGCCGTGTTGTATGTATTCAATGTCGGGGTCGTCTTCTGACCAGCGGTTATCGTGAATGTCAGTTACCACATCGTCTTGATGTGCGTATTCGCCTTCATCGCTCCCCTTATCAATTAGCACAATGCCGTTTTCATCGAGGTAGTCTTTGTCATAGCTGTAATCGCCCACGGTGATTGCTTCTTCATCGTGAACGTAATAAGTGTCACCACCACGTCCATACACCCACGTGTGATAGTTTTCAAGACAGTAATTGCAGACTGAGGTGTAGCCACGCGAACCCACGGAATTAGTCTCTGAACAACCTTCATGACAATGGTCACAAGTTTCGGTTTCTTCATAGGTGCCGTTTGTTGCTTGAGCCGACATTGACCCGTCAGGGTCAATGAGCATGACACCATCGCCATGCGCTATGTTTTGAACATTCCCGTCCAAGTAGGGCACCAATAAATCGCCGTTGTCGCGGTAAATTTCAGCGAGCTTTGCGCCGATAGGCCAAGCGGTTTTACGTGTGTAGCCTTGGTCTTTGAGCCACGCTTCTAAAACCGTGTCCGAAGGCGAATAAGTACCATCGGGCGACTGGTGGTAAGACCGCACAAAAGTCTTCTCACCGTTGTACTCAAGGCACATACAGCGGCCACAAATCTTTTCACCCATGATGTTGACAGCCATGTGCCAACCAAGTTCGGGCGCGTAGACGTTGTAGGGGTGTTCGCTTTCGCTTTTGAGGTGTGCCCACTGCATACATGATGATGGGCCGTTTTGCACAGCATCAATGTAGGCGGCTGTCGTGCGCTCTGTGAACTTGCAACCAGAACCTTGATACAGCGCGGCAATGTCTCGAATAACGTCAGATTTAGCGGTCGGGAAACACTTGGTGAGGTACCTGCCAAGTGTGGTCACTGTTTGACGGTCTGCTTCGCCATGCGCGGGGGTGCGTGTGTAGGCGAGGCGAGCTTGGTCATTTGAGAGGTGAGGCCACTCAAGTAGTAGTTCTTCCATGTTCGCAGGCTCCAAGCCGTGCAAGGCTTGCGCTTTGTGAATGGCATCGTGCAAAGGGTAGCGGCTGCATTCGCGTGTGAGATAGGGATGTTGCTCGATGAGGCGGGTCAGTAGCTGCGCGTGTTCGGGTTTCATATCGGCTCCAAGGTGGCGGCGATAGAAGCCCTTGCGGGGGGTTCCACCATGCACCCTTGCCAAAGTCAATGAATGAGCGCACGCCCGGAGCAGCCCCCCTTTGTGCGTGGGGCAAAGGCTCTGTGTGCATAAATAGCTTGTGGGTCCCGCAGGGACGACACAAGCGGCTTTATGGCACACAGGGTCTTTGAGGCGGTTGCAATGGGGTTGTGGTGACTGTGGTTTTGATAAAAGGCTCTGCCTCAAAACCACGGGCAGCACAAGCACGTTGCTCGGCGCAAGCCGCCCTAAAAACGCGAAGCGCTGACTAGACGCCGTACCCACGCACAAAGGGGGGAAGATTCGGGCGTGCGCTCATGGCGGACGCGTGGTGCCAACCTAGAAAGTCAGCGCAGCGCAGCGCTAAACATTCTGCTTTGGCGGTACCGCCAAAGCCTTGCCTCCTGCGGCGCGGCAGCGCCACACCAAAGACTGCGAAGCCTAATTTCGCCCGGCCGAGACCGTCGTGGCCACGCCGGGAGAAACACCAAAAATTAAATCAAGCCAGCTTCTAGTGCAAGGCAGGCGAGGGCGGTTCTTCGGTCGATGGGATTGCGGCCGCTGAGCAAGAAGCCGTATCCAGACCGTGACATACCAAGCGCAGCGGCGGCAGCATCACGCGTGAAGCCCATGCGCTGTTGCCATGCTTTTAGGCCTTCGGGCTCGGGTGTTTTGACAAACCGAAGAATGAGTGAAATGCCGACCATGATTACTTTGTTTGAGTTGCGCGAGCCTGTGTCTCAGTGAGGCGAATAGCCTCATTGAGCACAGCACTTGTATCCACCGCAGGTGGGTCGATAAACAAGACGACGAGATGGCCAAGGTTTAATTCAGCATCGAGGGGGAGCACGGGAATTTTGGCAGCGTCGAGCCAGTCTAGTTCTGTCGACGTCAGATGACTCGCAGCCAATGCGTAGAAGCGCGGCCATTCGTTGTGCATCAAATACTCAGCCACACCACCTTGAGGCTTTAGAGCCCGGCATAGAGACCATTTAGGGAGTAGCCGAGCTGGCGTGGCCACGGTCGGAGCCGCTGCATCGATGTCTACGGCTTGTGTAAGGTAGGTGAGCACTCGCAGGATCGGTCCTGAAGGCTGTTGCTTACCGTTTTCGAGGTGACGAATGGTGTCGGCAGCATTTGCACCAGTGAGGCCAAGAACGGCCGCAAAATCGGTCAGACTTATGCCTAGACTCTTGCGAAGGTTTTTGATTGAGGCTGATTTCATTGCTTCAGCAGGGCCTTTTTAATTTCCGCAACCATTGATTGATCATCATTACAAGCCTGTTCATGCAGAATCTGAAAATCACGACGGACCAATAGATTGGTTATATAAGTTTCAGCAACGTGCGTGACTTTCGGAAGAAAGTTGATTAAATTTATGAGAGGTAATATGTCATTTCCATAATGACCAACCATGCTGTGTGATGATGGAAAGTCTAAAACACACAGATCATTAGAACCATCATCACCAAAAGACTTGAAGCCAAAAATGTGGATAAGCTTCTCGTGCTCAAAGAAAACAACTTCAGCTTTTCCCAAAATAATCAACGCGTTTTCAGTTCGCCAGATAACACCACAAATGATTTTTCTCTCTATCCAGTGAATTAATCTGTCGATTTCAATGCGGGCTTGCTCAAGCCTTTTTTGATCACTCACCGATAGTTTTTTGTTTTCAAAGTCAATTATTGCTTGAGCCTCAGCCATCACCTGATGATGTGAGATGTTAGGACGCGGATCAATTAGAGAAGACATGACTTTTTCTTGAAGAAATTCTTCTTCGCGGACTACTGCTTGTGGCGGCTTTATCGAAAGAACGTCTTTCCCTTCTTTCTTGAGCTGATCGCGCCACTTACGCGCTTTATTCAGTGCCCCACGAAATCCGCTTAGGCTTGCTTTCTGAGATGTGCCTTTTTCAATTTCTTCTTGAATAGCCTCTGGCCTGTAACCCAACTCAATGCGAGCTTCAATTAGGTCTAACCGTTCCTTTACAAAACCCGCATAGCTTTGTTTCTTATTGCTATAAGTAGTAGTCATATGAATTTCTTTAGGCTCTTGGCTTTTCGCGCCCTTTAAGTTGCGCGTATTGGTTGATCTTGACTAATGCGGTTTTTGGTTGTTCGCTGATCGCATTCACTAGCCGCGCTCCATCGTATTTCAGAGACTTCATCCAGCCTCGCTCATAGTCATTAAATTGGCTTGTACCGTGGACATAAGGATTTGCATAGTTACCTTTTCGAAGGAAGTAGTCACGCTTCCCCGCTTCAACAATATTTACATCTGAATCCGTGAGCGGGGTCATTTTGTTGGACCTGCTACTTGTGCCACCATTGCCACTAAATCAGCAGCAAGCTCAATGCTTTTGATGCGGAGGTTTGAAATGGAAGTCGTCCCGGAATTGATACCGCCATATTGAATTTCAACATATTGTGCAAATTCTGATGGGACATCTTGACCACAATACAAAAGCGCATCAGCTATCGACTCATGTTGTGACGCTGCCCGGACTTCAATGCCGCTGAAATCAGTGTAGTGAGCTTCATACAAGGATGTTGCTAACTTTTCAATGACCAGAACAAGAATCATCATGGTGTTAACCATTGCGGATTGCCAAACGATGAGGCACTTTTAAGGCCCTCTCCAGTTCTTGTTTGGATGTGATTGGCGTTGAGCAGTCCAAATAGTGTCCATCTGGTTTCTCGTAAAGCACGTGCGAAACGTGTTCCCATTCACCCGGAGCAATCAACTCGTCATACTCAACAAACCAAGCAATGGGGTTTGGTGCAGGCTGATCATTCCCGGCACCCAAGGGTGCAACTTTGTACATAGGAATTGAGAGCAAACCTGTTCTATGAAGACCGATCAAACTCGTAATCGTGAAGCCCAACTGTTGCACGACAAGACCATGGGCGTGGATCGTCACTCCCCATCCAATCATCACAAAGTTGGCAACCAAAAAAGCCAGCCACCCGTACCGCGAACAGTTGATGTTTATGGCGAGCAAGAAGGCACCAATTAGGCTGATCACTGATCCCGACCATTCAAGCCAGTCTTTAAGGGGAATTGTCGCGATATCGATCATGATGCGAACCCCCGTGTAAGCCATCCAGCAAAGAAAATCAGCGTGAAGGCAAGCGCTAGGATGGTCCACAATGAAATTAAGCGTTGACGTTCTTGAATGCGTCGTGCTTCGTGATATTCAGTCTCGTAAGGCATCAATCTGCAAAATGAAGGGCGGTACATGGTCACGTCTCCTTCAAGCTTTGATTGAGCCGACATTGACTGGCTGATTAAAGAACTGCAGCATGGCACGCCAGTCCTTCACATCAACGAAACCATCACACCACTCGGATTCACCTTTGGCCAAATAGTAAAGAGCAACCGAACGGGTCTCCGCAGCATCTGCAGCAGCTTGTGCGTCTTTTGCATTTTGGCTAGAGCGCAATGGGTGATTGCCGGACTTGTAGAAAGAAGAGCGCGTAGCAGTCGCTTCTGCCATGGCTTGAGCTGCCGTTAAGAGGCGATGTGCAGCCGCACGAATTTCTGCGTTGACAAACAAAACACGCGCCACACCTCCGGGCACATCTTTTAGAGTCGCGAGAAAAATACTGCTGTCTTCAAATTTGACGGGTAATGTTGTTTGATCAATCGTTGTCATGTTGTTCTCCATGCTGAGCGGTTCTTTGAACCTTCGGCGATCCGGCCGATGCGCGTGCAAACTACTTGTCTGCATGACTTAATTATAGGCTACTTAATAGCCTTTTATAAAACTAGCACTAACTATTTTTCCAAGTTGTTACCGAAGCACGACTAAAACTTTATCGCTGGAGCGCAACACGGTCTTGTATGTTTTACTTACCGTTTCAAACGCTTTTTGAGAAGACTCTGCCGAGATGCTTTCCAAAAGAATCTTGTCAGGCGTAACGACAACTGCTATGAGCAATCCATTAAGACAGTTCTCACCAGCACCACCATTAATGCCCACCGCTGATTTAACGCATTTCAATCCCTCCAGAACTGATGCAGTCGCATTAGACCCCGCGTCTGCATTGGCGCTGACTTGAAGAGCTGAAAACATCAGAGCAAAGATCATTTTTTTCATTGAAAGATTCCTTTTTGTAAACATAGTCTTTAGAGTTTCATTTTTGGTGCTGACACCTTAACGGCAGGTAAAGATGAGCGACCTACCTGTTGAGGGTCAAAAGTACGAACACCATCGTCAAGACGTTTTCCAAGCTCAAGTGTGGTTGTCTTCAAAAACACATCAAGCGTTTTATCCTTCAAACCCGCCTTCATCGCGGCGTCTTTGACTGCATCAAGCGTTTTATAAGCAGCTTCTAGGTCTGGATAAATTCGTAGCGCGACTTCACGATCTGCTCGTTCAAAGAGCACAGCACGCGGGTCACGTACAGCATGCATTAGAACGTCTGTCACCATTGACAAATCACCATTGAAGCTTCGCTTTGATGCCTCATTCCATTGGCCATCATTGTTTTCTATTCGCTGGACATCCAGCATCCATCCGGCGTTAGCTGCGAGCTGCCCCATCATCATCCGAGTAGACCTACCATTGCCTTCGCGGAATGGATGAACCGCATTCCACATCTTGTAGTAGCCTGCCAACCGTTGCGCAAACTCTGGACGACTCAAATCTTTAAGATAGTTCTCAGATTCAAGGCTGCGTTGAATGCCATCCGTGGCCGCAGCTATCCGTGTGCATTTTTCAAAGACAGTGCCGCCTTTGCTTATGTCGATGATCCGTGGTTCACCTGCCCACTCATAAACATCTTGGAAAAGGTATTGGTGAATCGATTTGAAATGCTCCAAGTCAAATGAACCCGTCACACCTTTGGCGGCTAACTCCTGCGAGCGCAGACGCGCAAACATCTCTTCACTGAGAGATAGCTCATACCGATCTGTAATACCAAGTTTGTTTCTCAGGACCGTGGCACCGGGGTCCATGTATGGGTCTTGGAACCCCTCGCTCATTGCTGACGCGCTTTGATTTCACCGATCCATTGAGCGCGTAACTGATCGCCAGTTATTTCGCCAGCGATGACTTTATTCACTTCACCGATTGACTTCTGGCCGGGCTCTACACCTTCAATGCGCGAACTGGCAATAGCCATACCATGCGCGATTTTTGGTTCAGAGTAAGCAGCCAAGGCTTTGGTTTGTTGATCATTCATGTTGTTGTACATTTGCAGAATTCCTTTTAGTTATTTTGTTTCCAATATTAGAAAACGTCAACTGTTTGCAATACGTCTCGGCATGTTTACCGTTGAACTAGGTTTAACCAAACGGCGGCAAGTAAAATGAACCTTCGCGACCGGATGTGAGCATTAGCCGCAATCCACGTAGGGCCGCTGAAACTGCCTTTACGTGGTTCGAAAAACTCAACCCTCCTAAATGCCACATGCCTATTAATTTCAGCCCCAAAGTCGGGCAAGTCCTTGAGTGCAATTACGGGGAATACACACTCGACACAAATGGCATACCGACAAGCGCACCAGACCACCACATCCCCCCAGAAATGATTAAGAACCGTCTGATGGTTGTTCTCAATGGCAAAGTTTCAGGCTCGTCGTGTTTGGTAGTTCCGTTGTCAACAACACACGACCTACAAAAAACTCACAAAGGCTGGCACGTTGAGATTGCAGAGGATGAGATACCAGAGCTGAAATACTTTGTCCAAAGTGTTCGCTGGGCGAAAGCGGACATGGTGCAACAAGTAAGCAGGGTTAGACTAAATCGACCTAGGTCTACCCGTGGCCATGATGAAACAAAGATTTCTTTTGCTAGCGTTGACAAGATTCAACGTGCCGTTATTAAGGCCATCAGCGCAGGTAGTTTGTTGGCCGCTGTAAATACGTAAACCAGAAAGGCGAAAGCCCAGCATAGCTGGGCTTCGCGGGTCCCTCAAGGGGAAAATACACAATGGCCTCTAAGGGCAACGCTTCAATAGTATCACAGATGTGAATTATTACAAACGACCATCTTCGAGTGGGCCCCAGCCACCATATGGGCTGTGTATGCGATTGGCCAACACAAGACCGACCAGAAGATAGAAAAAAGCGCTCAAAACTCGTGTTTAAGCGCCCTACTTCGCCTGCTACTATCGTTTGATACGATATAGATTATGTAAAATTTAAGAATCGTTGATCTGAATTACTACATTGTTATTTTCATCTTGTTCGATTTGGTTGAGCACCGTCGTTCTTTGCTTTACCCTTTTAAAAGGGCAAATACACGAGAAACTCTTTCTCTTACAGGGCCTCCTCTTTTTTCAAATCCCATCTCCAGATATCGAAGTGGGGACAATCCGTAATTGAACCATTGCATTGCTGCAAGCTCTTCTTTTAAATTATGGCAGCAATCAGAAATCTCCAAATCAACAATGGCTGCATTGATCGCACGCAGCGATAACGAATTAATTTTCATTGGACTTTCAGGATTCGGAGTGAATTGATCTAGAAGATATGTCGACCCATCTACATCATTAATTAATGAGCAGGCCATTGCCTTGTTGAAGGTCGCGAATACCCAAGGAAGACCCAAATCTTGGGCTTTAGAATATTCTTTGAAAGCATCCTCTCCTTCGCCTCGAGCTAATTGATTATTAGCCATCGTAGACAATCTCCAGCCTTCTGACGTTGCAGTTGATGGTGATAAGAGGCCTTCTGAAATCTTTCTATGCAGAACTGCAATGGCAACATCGGTTGCATTTAGACCTTTTGCGGATTCCAGATCTGAAAGAGCCGCAGATCGATTGCCCCCGAGAAACTGTGCCTTCGCGCGCCCGATGTAGAGAGTGTACGAATCAGGCTGCTCATTAATTAATTTTGTGTAATGCGAAATAGCCTCAGTATAGTTACCGGCGAGAACCAGCTCTCTAGCTCTCGTAGAATTGGAATGCAGCGTTACCGCATCTTTCACTTCTTTGCCTTGAGTATTTAATTTTCTGTTCGCAGTGGCCGTTGAGTCCATCTCAGCTGTGAATAAGTCATCTTCAAGAGACGACTGCAGTCCCTGTCTAAGCTTCGCATCTTCGTCCTGAACTGCTTGAAACTCTCGGTCGGCAATTTCTAGCATTCCAGCCAGAGCAATAAAGCGTTTCTGAATAGAAGTAGGAATTTGATCGGCTGATTTGTATTGAATGTCATGCTCCATCTCTGCCCACGCATGCTGCAAGATTGTCCTCACTTGAATTTCAGCAACCAAATTATTATACTTTTGGTATTCGACTAACGTTTTTCTGTTGAGATTTAGCTTCACAAGATAGTGAATACTTTTATACCCCAGACGTCTTTGTGAGAATCGTTCTTCTCCCATGTCTTTTTTTTCGGTTACTTCAAACTCTTTTTCGATGATCTGACAAATCTGTTCTAATGATTTTGGGAAAAAGGCTATCACGCGTACTCCGGCGAGGTCTGTAATCTCCGAGAGAGGTTCTGAATACTTTGGGGTTGATTTAACGTCGTCAATTACTTTTTCTGCTTTCTTTCGAAAACTATCGACGCTCTTAGCGCGAAACTCAATCGAGTGAACACCAAAGTCTTTAGAGATAGCAATGTCGAGAATGCTTCTAACAGCCTGCGCGAATTCTTGATATAAAGGCAGTGAGTCCTGATAAGAGACAAGTGCGTCATCCAGTTTTGTAGCCATTAAATTCTCCAAATTACATGAAAATCTACCCTATATAGTTAATATAGCATGTCATTGAACTGATCACTTTTTCCACCTCGTGTGCGATGAGTCCATCACCGCTAGACAGCACTGGAAACATCTTCATCTTCACCCAACATGAACTTTTGAATCGTGGCAAAGATGATGCCGCCGGATGGCCGGTTGTCTAGCAGCTCACGCAGTTTTTGGCGCGTGGTGGCTTGCTGTGGTTGCTCACGCAACAAGTCTTGGCTCAGGCTGAACACACCCAGCAGTTGACCATCTAAATCATTGCGGTCGGTGATCACCACAATCGTCGGGTTCTCTAGCTTGGGCTCTTGCATCACACGTGCTGCAAAGCACGTCATAGTGATGCTTTTGCCACTACCTTGCGTATGCCACACCACGCCGCCCTTGCCGCGTGTTTTGGCGTCGTCGGTGCTTGATGCTTGCACCACCTGCTCGATCGCGGCACGCACGGCATGAAACTGGTGGTAGCCCGCCACCTTCTTAACCAAGTGACCATCGTCTTCAAACAACACAAAGAAGCGCAGATAGTCCAGCAAATACGCAGGGGCCAACACGCCGCGCACCATGGTTTCTAGCTCGCGCAATTCACCAAGTGGGTCAAGCGCCACGCCGTCAATCGTGCGCCACTGCATGAAACGCTCGGCATTTGCTGAGAGCGAACCCATGCGTGCGTCTGTGCCATCTGAGATAACCAACAACTCGTTGTAAGTAAACACATCGGCGATTTGCTCTTTGTAGGTATGTATTTGGTCGTAGGCCTTCCAAATATCGGCATTCACGTCAGCGGGGTTCTTTAACTCGACCAGCACCAGCGGTAAGCCGTTGATGAACAAAATAATGTCAGGCCTGCGCGTGTGACGCGGCCCTTTGATGGTGAACTGCTGCACCGCCAGCCACTCGTTGGCTGCTGTGTTGTGCCAATCAACCAAGCGGACAAAGTCGCCACGCGTTTCGCCATTGAGTTGGTATTGCACCGGCACACCCGCCACCAGCACGCGGTGGAAAGCGCGGTTGCCCGACAACAACGCAGGCTGCCCCATGTCTAGCACTTGCTTGTAGGCATCCTCGTGTGCGCTACTGGGCATGTGCGGGTTTAGGCGCGCAATGGCGGCTCGCAGGCTGACCGCCAACAAGACCTCACGCGTGCTGCCGCGCTCTAGCCTTGGGTCAAGGTGGTCTAGGTCGCGAGCATTGAGCGGCGTGTAGCCTACAGAGGCCAGCCAACCAAGGGCTTCTTGTTCTAGTTGGTCTTCAGTCATTTTGTGTACAAATGTATGAACTAACTATATATTGTTTAAGCGCCACCCCCAGGTGGCACTCACTCACAAGCCCTAAATTCTAGATATTGGTAACCGACAGGCGTTGACGGTTACCTTATAGGTAATGTACAATTCTAAAAATCAGGGAACCAACAACAAATGCAACTCATCGGTCTGATCAGGCTCGATGCCTTCAAACTCAGTCATGCCAACGCACGAGGCGCCTTAGATGCATGGCAACTGGAAGTTGAGCGATCTCATTGGTCTGGGCCACAGGATGTGAAAAACCGCTATCCGAGCGCCAGTTTCTTGAGCGATAACAAAGTCATTTTCAACATCAAAGGAAATAACTACCGCTTGGTCGTCAAGGCCAAATATGAAAAAGGAATTGTCTTGATCGAGTGGGTGGGCACGCACGCCGAATACAGCAAACAGAACTTCCAATGAGTTCACAAGTGCCCCACCGACAACAGGAGAACAGCATGAAAAACAACGTTCGCTTAATCAAAACCGAAGCTGAATACGAGATCGCTCTGACTCGTTTGTCTGATCTGATGGACAAAGACATCAAAGCAGGCTCTGGCTTGGAAGACGAGCTGGACTTGCTTGCCTTGGTTATTCGTGAGTATGAACGTAGCAAAGTAGCGGCGCCTGTTGCAGACCCTATTGAAGCCATTTTGTTTCGCATGGATCAGCAAGGTTTGCAAAAGAAAGACTTGGTCCCTTACTTTGGCTCACTACCCAAGGTGTCCGAAGTTTTAAGCCGCAAACGGCCACTCACACTAGCGATGATTCGCAAGCTGCACACAGGTCTAGGAATTGCAGCAGAAACGCTGTTATTAGGTGACGATGGCATTGATCTGTCTGATGCTCCCGCCTACGACCACACGAAGTTCCCTCTACAAGAAATGTTCAAGCGGGGCTACTTCAAATCTACTTTTGACACCATCCGAAAAGTCAAAGACCACGCAGAGGAGGCAATTAGAGAGTTCATGCAGAACTCTCATTTGCAGCCAGCTCGCTTGAGGGCGCCATTGCATCAAAAAGGTGTTCGGACCATGGACGAATACGCATTACTAGCTTGGCGAGTCGCTGTATTAAAGAAAGCTCGCGCGCTGAAACTGACTCGTGAATATGTCAAAGGGTCCATCACTGATGCATGGCTCAGCGATTTGGCAAAACTTTCACGCTTCGACCAAGGCCCACGGCTTGCACAAGAGTTTTTGGCTGACGCTGGAATTGCCTTAGTTTTTGAAGATCACTTTGACAAAACTTATTTGGATGGCGCCGCAATGCTTGATGGTTCTCGTCCCGTCGTTGCCTTAACTTTGCGTCATGATCGATTAGACAATTTTTGGTTTGCACTCCTGCATGAGCTAGTGCACGTTCAAAAACATCTAGATTCAGACAATGATTTCATTGCCGACAACCTAGAAGACAAAATTCAAATGCAAACCCGTGACGAACAGGAAGCGGACGAAGGGGCCAAACAGGCATTGATCGCGCCTGAAGAATGGGAAAACTCAGCGGTACGCCTTGAACACAACACAGAAAACGCCAAGGCTTTGGCCGATAAATTGCGAATTCACCCGGTTATCGTTGCTGGCCGTGTTCGCCATGACACAGGCAATTGGCGATTGCTGAGCAACATCAAAGCGACTGTCAGACAGCACTTTGAGTCAGCAGGAGTAACCGCATAGAAAAGTTGGAAACAAAAAAAAGCCCCGAGGTGCTCTAACACCACAGGGCTTTGGTGAGGTGAACAAGGGTCTACCGAACCACCTGCGCACTACACGTCTTGACAGACAGCGAATCGTAACAGTTCGCAAAGTGCACAGGCCTAGTTAAAACCCTTCGACCTTTTAGAAGGAGTTGGCCATGGCCTACACCCGATGGAAGAACGTCTTTGTACGCGCATATGTACGTCTACGGCTTGGACGCCGTGAATCCGTATGCCAGCACTGGCGCTCACACCCGGGTCAGATGGAATTATTTATCTGACCCTGAAACCACCACCATGCGCACATGGTGGTGGTCACATTGATGCACTTTGAACTTTAAGAGGTATTTAGATGGCCACTAAAAAAATCGCCGATGAGCAAACATCTGCTCGCGTAAGAGCATCGTCGATGCGCTTGCCAATGTCAGGCTGAGGCGCGGCGGCGCGAAGCTGTGTCCAACGTGTGCCCTCAGGCACCCAAAACACGTTGGCAGCTGTGAAGTAGTCGCGGTCTTCTAGCTCGGCGGCAATGTCGGCCTCCGACGCGCCGCCAAAGTACAGCTCGTCTTTGGGGTTTTGCAGGCGCTCGGTCAGGTTGGCTTTGTGGGCTTCAAAACTATCACTGATGTATTTGATGAAGATGAGGCCGAGCACCAAGTGCTTGTATTCGGCAGCGTCCATGTTGGCGCGGAGTTTGTCGGCAGATGCCCAGAGGGTCTTTTTGATGTCGTCGAGCATTCTTTATATCCTCCGCTTGATAGAGCAGGGCATTCAAAATTAATGCTTAAGGATATCAGTACATAACTTGTGCACGCTCTAGATTAGAAATGTGCAAACTTGAACGACGCAAACCGGCAACTTCAGTGACGTTCCGCAGATGCCTTGCGGCTGTATCACCATGCGCCCCTGCCAACATCAACAAGTGAACGCACGACCGAAACAGCCCCCCAGAGGGCGAAGGAGCACCCGGTGAGCGCATCACATCTCGTCCCGTCAACTCTTGCATCCACCCCGCAGGTCGACCCATAAACACCTCCATGATTGATGGTGTTGCGACAACCAATTGAATGCGCCTTGCCTCCCCTGATCACTTTGATGGATCACGGACTCGGGGCGACGGGTGTGAAGCGCCATGTTCAGTGCCGCAATCACCAACTCGCTGGTCATACGTTCCCCAAACGCCCACCCCACCACCTTGCGGCTGTACACATCCACCACAACAGCCAAGTACAAGAACCCCGCCCAGGTGGGCACGTACGTCATATCAGCCACCCACAGTTGGTTGATAACCGTGGCCGTGAATTGGCGCTTGACCAAATTAGGCGCAGCCTTGGCGTACCGGTCTCTTTGTGTCGTCACCACGTAGCCCCTACGTCTGCTCACGCCTTGGAGGTTTGCCAGCTTCATCAAGCGTTCAATGCGTTTATGGTTCACACAATCACCCATGTCGCGCAGCTCAGCTTGCACACGCGCTCGCCCGTAAGGACAATCACTCATGACATGAATTTTGCGAATGCGCTCAGTCATGATACGGTCATTGATGCTTCGTTGACTGGGTGGGCGTGAGCACCATTCGTAGTAACCACTCTTAGACACCTGCAAATGCTTGCACATCGCTTGGATCGGTATGTCGGCCTGGATCAGCGCATAGATGTCTTGTCTATCCCGCTGTCCTTGTTGGCAAACCAGGCCGTAGCCTTTGCCAAGATGTCGCGCTCCTGCGTGACTTGACGCAATTGGCGACGTAACTGAGCCAGTTCTTGTCGCTCAGCCGTTGTCAGTGGTGCATCAGGCCGACCACCACCTAGCTCGTCGGCATTGGCTTGACGAACCCATGCGCTGATGCTGGTGTCGTGGCAACCAGACTCTTTGGCAAGTTCACTCGGCTTGCGCCCAGCCCTGACCAGCTCCACCATCTGTTGACGAAATTCAGGCGCATACGCCCCTTTTCTTTGGCTCATTTCTAACTCCTTTGACAGAACAATAATGTGTCCGGTCTAAAGGGGCAACTCCAGTTTGATATTTTCATCGCCGTGATAGCGCATGTCCCATTCCCAGCGCTTAATCAATTGTGGATCAGCCTGCAATGTAGTGTGAGCAAGGAATTGCATCAACAAATCAGCCATGACGTTTCCTTTAGCGAATCAATGTCATGCCTGCATGCTTTGCGGCACCAACGTCGAATGTCATGGTTTGTCCACACCCAGCCGCAGCGGCTGTGCGCTCAATCAGGCAATCAGCGAAATCCGCCTTGCCATCGTCAAAAACGCGCAAGGCCCTGAGCACCTGGTCAGCTCGATCCACAATGATCTGCTTGGTGCGCAAAAGAACGTCCAAGACCTGTTTGACCTGTTGACCAGTGAGGCCATAACTGGAGTTCAGCACCCAATAAAGCTCAACTATCGAGACCAGCGTGATAAAGCCTGGGTTGTCGGCGTTCAACGACTCAATAAGCGCTGAGGCCTTGGGCGATTGCTTTGGGTCGTCTTGCATGATGTAGCGCACAAGGACGTTGGTATCCAGCCCGATCATCGTGCCGCCGCTCCACGGCTGGCAATAGCTCTGTTCATGTCATCAATCGAAACCGATTTCGTCGGCTTACCGAACATGCCTTTAAGTGAGGTGACGTTCTGTGTGGCCGCAACGAACTCGTAACGCCCCGGTGCAATCTGCATGAATTCGACGCGATCACCTGCATCGACCTTCAGGTCATGTCGCACATCTGCGGGAATGGTGATTTGACCCTTGCTAGTGAGGGTGGCTGTTGTCATGTGAAACTCCTGTTTTCCTTACTATAGGGTAAGGCGCAGCGCGCGTCAACACATGTTGTTCAACAAAATTCCAGAAATCTCCTCAAAATGACTTTAGGCGCACTCAGTGTCCTCCCCATGGATCATGGCATGCCCGATAATCCCAATTATCGGACAATGATTAAACGTGTAAAATAAGCATCTTTGGCTTATCAGAGCGGAGTTAGCCCAGACTCTGAGCCACTGAACCTTGTATTTTCTGGTTTTGGGGTCATTCCACTTTGCAGTTTCTCGGCCCTACAAACTTCCCGAAAAGGAGTAACTCGTGGCCCAAAACACCAACGTCATCCTAAGCACCCCAAGCTACACCCGTGGCGACTTCACCGCGCTGCGCGCATGGGTCCAGCGCATACCCGTCGACCGCATTGCCAACCTGTACTACACAGATGATGCCCCCCAAGTCAGTCAAAGCCTTGAGAAGTACCTCACCGCCATGCGCCACGACTTGATCGAGCGCGCTATCGTGGCCAACCCGCGCCTTGCAGACGCCCTCACCAAAGCCAGGGCTGGAGGACTTATCACCACGGGCATCTTGTCGCTCCTTGTCAATGCCTCCAATGCCAAGCCCTCACCGCCGAAGGCCTCCGACTTTTGCAGCCAATGGTTTCGTCCAGGCGCAGCCCGTGCAATTGCCCAACTCAACACACCAACCCTCGGCGACCTGAAAAACCACATCGAGCGAAGCGGCCCCAACTGGTGGAGACCCCTCCCCCGGTTGGGCGAGAAACGCGCCAAAGTCATCATGCAGTGGCTCAATAGACACGAGGCCACCTTCATTCGACCAGAGACCCAAATCGTCGTTTTAGATACACAAAACCTCTCACCTTTAGGAAACACCA